>CATJRT010000223.1 GCA_949742895.1 uncultured Eubacteriales bacterium
CAGCTTGGGGCCACGGTGGACTACGCTATTCTGATGACGACCCGTTATAAAGCGGAGCGCATCAACGGCGCGGATAAGAAAAAGGCGGTACACACCGCCCTGTCCACCGCCATCCCATCCATCATCGTGTCCGGCATGGGGCTGTTCGCTGCCACCTTCGGCGTGGCCGTCTACTCCGAGATCGACATCATCAGCTCCATGTGTATGCTCATGGCCCGTGGCGCGGTCATCAGCATGGTATCCGTCATCTTCGTCCTGCCCGCTCTGCTGCTGCTGTGCGACAAGCTCATCTGCGCCACCACCGTGGGCATGAGGCAGCCCAAACAACCTGGAATTTCCAATGTGGAGGTAAATGTAAAATGAAAAAGCCTGTTGAGAAAGTGCTCTCCCTTACTCTGTGCGCTTTGCTGGCGCTAAGCGGCATCGGCGGCGTGGCCTGCGCTGTAAACAATCCCACTGGAACCGGGCCCGTCCCTGTGGACGCTGCCCCGGCGGATAGCGGGGCGAAAGCGGTTCCCACATCCTCCTATGACCCCGATGCTGAAAAGAACGTGAAGGACGAGACGGTGTACGTCCTGGCCACCGCCGACGGCAGCGTCCACAAGATCATCGTCAGCGACTGGGTGAAAAACACCCTGGGCCAGGACTTCATCGGCGACGTGACCGGGCTCACCGGCATCGAAAACGTCAAGGGGAAAGAGACCTTCACCCTGGGTGGGGACAATTCCTGTGTCTGGAACGCCGAGGGGAACGATATCTACTACCAGGGGGAGATCGACAAGGAGCTGCCCGTGGACCTGGCTGTGAGCTATACCCTGGACGGCCAGCCCATCGACCCCGATGAACTGGCTGGGAAAAGCGGAAAAGTGACCATCCGTTTCGACTACACAAACAATCAGTACGAGCTGATGGACATCAACGGCAAACAGGAAAAGATCTATGTCCCCTTCGCCATGCTTACCGGTGTGCTGCTGGACAACGGCGTATTTTCCAATGTGTCCGTTACCAACGGCAAGATCGTGAATGACGGCGACCGCACCGTCGTGGTGGGCCTGGCCTTCCCCGGCCTCCAGGACAGCCTGGGGCTGGACCGGGACACACTGGAACTGCCTGACTATGTAGAAATCACCGCAGACGTGACGGATTTTATGCTTGAAACCACCGTCACCGTGGCCGCCAACGAGCTGTTTAACGATGTAGCTGGCGAGGCGGAGGGCCATGACGGCTTGGAGGAACTCAGCGGCCTGGACGGCAAGCTGGATGAACTCACTGGCGCTATGGCGCAGCTCATAGATGGTTCTTCCCGGCTCTATGACGGGCTTTGTACCCTGCTGACCAGCTCGGAAGAACTGGTGGCCGGCATCGACCAGCTTGCGGCGGGGGGGGCCCAGCTCAAGCGGGGCGCGGGTGAGTTGGACGCTGGAGCCGCTCAGCTTCAGGCCGGAGCTGCCGCTTTGAGCCAGGGGCTGAACGCGCTGACGGAGAATAACGCTACCCTGAATGCCGGGGCGAAGCAGGTGTTCGACACCCTGCTGGCCACCGCCACCGCCCAGCTCGCCGCTGCTGGGGTGCAGGCTCCCCCGCTGACCGTTGAGAACTATGCCCAGGTGCTGGACGGCGTCATCGTTGCCGCTGGAGAGTCCACTGCCGGGCAGCAGGTAGCAGCGCTGAAAGCCTCCTTGGACGACTACAATGCATTCTACCTCGGCCTGAACGCCTACACTGCCGGGGTGGGCCAGGCGGCAAAGGGAGCCGGGGAGCTGGACCAAGGCATCGGTACGTTGAAAACCGGTACAGCCAGCCTGAACACTGGGGCTGCCCAGCTCTATGACGGCATCCTCACCCTGAAAAACGGTGCGCCTGCCCTTGTCAGCGGCGTGACACAGCTGCGGGACGGGGCCATGGAGCTGAGCAACGGCCTGAAGGAGTTCAATGAACAAGGGGTGCAGAAGCTGGTGGACGCTTTCGACGGCGACCTGGCTGGCCTGATGGACCGGGTGGACGCCCTGCGGGAGGTGTCGGAGCGTTACAATTCCTTCTCCGGCATCAGCGGCGAGATGGACGGACAGGTCAAATTCATTTGGCGGACGCAGGCTGTGGAAACGCAGGACTGAACCATATTGTGGTTCCGGCTTTCGCCGGTGTCGTAAGGCGGACTGCCTCGTTCAGAAGCGTATCAATCGCTGAGGTGTGCAGATACCGCGCTGAGACGATTGGTTTAGCTTCTCAGATATCACGCTGCTGCGCCATCCATATCCGTGACATTGCTTGCAGGAGAATGAAAAGCTCCTGTTACAGCAAGGGCCGCTCTGTTTGAACAGAGCGGCCCTTGCCGTTTTCGCGCTCTGGCGATTGGTATAGGCGCTTACAAATCCAGCATGACCCGCTCGATGTTGTCCACGGCCTCGTTCACCAGTGTATCCACGTTCAGCGCCTTCTCCGCCTCCTCCAGCTCCTCGGGCTTGGGCTTGGTGCGGGGGTGCTTGGGGGTAAACACGGTGCAGCAGTCCTCATAGGGCAGAATGGAGGTTTCAAACGTCCCGATTTTCCGGGAAATGCGGACGATCTCCTCTTTGTCCATCCCCACCAGCGGGCGCAGGACGGGGACAGTACAGACCGCATCGGTACACACCATGGCGTCCAAGGTCTGGCTGGCCACCTGGCCCACCGACTCCCCCGTCACCAGAGCCTGGATGCCGTGCATTGAAGCCACCCGGCAGGCGATGCGCATCATGAACCGCCGCATGAGGATGGTGAACAGCTCCTCGGGGCAGGACCGGCGCAGCTCCTCCTGAATTTTAGTGAAGGGCACCACATAGACGCACTGCTTGCCGGTGTACGGCACCAGCAGACGGGCCAGGTCCAGCACCTTCTCTTTGGCCTCTGGGGAGGTGTAGGGGTAGGAGTAGTAGTGGATCATGTCTACGATGACCCCACGCTTGGCAATCATCCAAGAGGCCACCGGCGAGTCGATGCCGCCGGACAGCAGGGACAGCGCCCGTCCCCCCATGCCCACAGGCAGGCCCCCCGCCCCCGGCTCCGGGTCGGCGTGGACGTAGGCTTCAAAGTCCCGCACCTCCACATGGACGGTCAGCTCCGGGTGGTGCATATCCGCCTCAAGATGGGGGAAGCGGTCGTGCAGTTCGCCCCCCACGTACTGGGAGAGCTGGATGGAGGTCATGGGGAAGGTTTTGTCCGCCCGTTTGGACTCTACCTTGAAGGACCGGGCGGAGCGGAGCTTGTCCCCCAGGTAGTCCACCGCGCACTGGGTGACGGCGTCCTTGTCTTTGGGGCAGGACCGGGCCCTGCACACACCCACCGCGCCGAACAGCTTCTGCATAGCCTCCCACGCGCCCTCAAAATCCGCCTCTTCGTCCAGCGGCTCCACGTAGGTGGTGGACTGGCGGGTGTATACCTTGAACTGGCCGTATTTCTTCAGCCGCCGCTTTGCATTGCCCATGAGCTTTTCCTCGAAGCCCCGGCGGTTGAGGCCCTTCAGCACCATTTCCCCCTGCTTGAGCAGGATGATCTCTCTCATATCCTTCCCTTGCCTTCCATAACATAATAAAGTGCCCGTCCGGCGGACGGGGTTGAGCGTAGCGTGCGCCCTGCCAGCCCCCCTTCCGGGGGACAGGCCTGGAAATCGTATGCCCATTTTATCCCCATCGGGCGTCCCCTGTCAAGATGAACAGAAGCGGGGGCGGATTTTTGGTGATTATTTCTTGCATCATATATCTTGCAAAATCTAACCGGGTGGTGTATACTGTAACCATCACCAAAAAACCGGCGGGAGGGGCTTGAATGGAACGCATATTTGCACAACTGGACGGCAAACGCAACTTCGCCTTTCTGGGCGAGGCGGGCAGCGGGAAAAGCGAGATCGCCATGACCTTTGCACGGCTTTTGGCGGAACGTTCCTCTCTCCCCGTTCACTTTTTCGACCTGGACATGACTAAGCCCCTGTTCCGCTCCCGGGACGCGGCGGCGGCGCTGGAGGCTGCGGGAGTGACCGTCCACTTCCAGGAGCAGTTCATGGACGCGCCCACCCTGGTGGGCGGGGTGGGCCCACTGTTGCGAGACCCCAACTGCCTGGTGGTGATGGACGTGGGGGGCGACTACATCGGTGCCCGATCCATCGGCGGCTTTGCGCCCCAGCTTAACCGGGCGGACGGGGCGGCGTTCTACGTGGTGAACCCCTACCGCCCCTGGTCGGACACCATTGAGCATATCGACGAGACCCTGGGCAAGATCCTGGGCGTGTCCCACCTCGGGCTGGATAAGCTCACCGTGATCTGCAACCCCAACAACGGGGCGGACACCACCCTGGAGGAGTTTGCCCAGGGGCTGGCGCGGACGCAGGAGCTGGTGGGGCCATACCTGCCCGTGGCCTTTGCCTGCGTGCGGGAGGAGCTGGCGGCGGAGGCCGCCGCGGTGGCGGACCTGCCGGTGCTCCCCCTGCGGTTGGAGCTGAAATACCCCTGGCTTTCGGAGAGTTGAGCCGTTAAATAGATCCGTTGGTTCGAAGCATTTTATTCTGGAGGAAAGGAGGGCTTTCTATGGCAATGATCAAAGTCATCGCGGAGCGGTGTAAGAGCTGCCAGTACTGCATCAAGTACTGCCCCAAGCAGGTTCTGGCGGTGGGCAAAAACGTCAATTCCAAGGGCTACGAGTACGTGGAGCCTGTGAACCAGGAGGCTTGCATCGCCTGCTGTATGTGCGCCCGCATCTGCCCCGACGGCGCCATCGAAGTCTATAAGTAAAGGAGAGAAACGAACATGGCAAGAGTATTGATGAAGGGCTGCGAAGCCATCGCGGAAGCTGCCGTCCGGGCCGGCTGTCGTTTCTTCGCCGGCTACCCCATCACCCCGCAGAACGAGATCCCCGAGTATTTCGCCCGGCGTATGCCCGAGGTGGGCGGCACTTTCGTCCAGGGCGAGAGCGAAGTTGCGTCCGTGAATATG
>CATJRT010000224.1 GCA_949742895.1 uncultured Eubacteriales bacterium
CCCAGAAGCTGTATGGCGCGGGGGTAGTCCTGCTCGGCGGCCATGGTAAACCACTTCACCGCTTCCGTGTTGTTTTCCTCCACGCCGATGCCCTGGTAGTAGCAGAAGCCCAGGTTGCACTGGGCGCGGGCGTCCCCGGCCTCGGCAGAGCGGGTGTACAGCTCCACGGCCCGGGCCTTGTCCATCACCACGCCGTGTCCCAGCTCGTAGCACAGGCCCAGGGAGCAGGTCCCGGCGGCGTTGCCGCCCTGGTCGGCGGCCTGGTACAGCTCCACCGCCCGGTTGATATCCTTGTCAAGGCCGTAGCCGTACTCGTAGCACTGGCCCAGCAGGTACTGGGCGCGGGGATAGTCCTGCTGCGCCGATTTGGCGAACCATTTGGCGGCTTCGCCGTCGTCGATTTCCGTGCCGATGCCCCGGTAGTAGCAGAAGCCCAGGTTACACTGGGCGCGGGCGTCCCCCTTTTCGGCGGCTTCGGTGTACAGCTCCACAGCGCGGGCCTTGTCCTCCGGCAGACCGCCCTGGCCCAGCTCGTAGTACAGGCCCAGGGCGCAGGTGGCGGGGGCGTAGCCGCTCGCGTGGGCAAGCTGGTAGTACTGACAGGCCCAGTTCAGGTCGGGCTCCACGCCGTAGCCGTAGTCATAGCAGTCCCCCAGCAGGTGCTGGGCACGGGGATACCCCTGCTCCGCAGCCTTCTCGAACCATTTGACCGCTTCCACGTTGTCTTCCTCTACGCCGATGCCCCGGTAGTAGCAGTAGCCCAGGTTGCACTGGGCGCGGGCATTGCCCTTTTCCGCCGCCTGCCGGTACAGCTCCACGGCCTTTTCCTTGTCCATCTCCACGCCCCGGCCCAGCTCGTAGCACAGCCCGTAGGCGCAGATGCCGGGGGCGTAGCCGCCGTCGCTGGAGGCGCGGTACAGCTCCACCGCCTTGCTGATGTCCTGTTCCACGCCGCAGCCGAAGTCGTAGCACTCGCCCAGCAGGTCCAGGGCGCGGGGGAAGGCCTGCTCTGCCGCCAGCTCAAACCACTTGACGGCCTCGGCGTCGTCCTGCTCCACGCCGATGCCCTGGTAATAGCAGAAGCCCAGATTGCACTGGGAGGGGACGTGGCCCTGGTCCGCCGCCTGGCGGTACAGCTCCACTGCGCGGGGCTGGTCCTGCTCCACGCCGGTACCCGTCTCATAGCACAGGCCCAGGGCGCAGGTGGCGGGGGCGTAGTCCTGCTCATGGGATTGTAAGTAAAGCTGGGCGGCGCGGTGCTCGTCCTTGGCCACGCCGTGCCCGTATTCATAGCACTGGCCCGACAGGTACAGACCCCGGGCGCTGCCCCGGCGGGCGGCGGCCTCGTACAGCAGCGCGGCCTCGTCTATGTCCTGCTCCACGCCTGCGCCCAGGTCGTAGCACACGCCCAGGGCGCAGGTGCCGGCGTCGTAATGCTGCTCATGGGCGGCGCGGTACAGCTCCACCGCCTTCGCCTCGTCCTTTTCCACGCCGTAGCCGTTTTCATAGCACTCCCCCAGCAGCACCTGGGCCCGGGGGTATTCCTGCTGGGCGGCCTTGGAGAACCAGGCAAAGGCCTCGTCATTGTCCTCGTCCACGCCGATGCCCCGGTAGTAGAAGAAGCCCAGGTTGCATTGGGCCGGGGCGAAGTCCTGCTCCGCCGCCTCCCGGTAGAGCTCCGCCGCCCGCAGCTTGTCCATGTCTACCCCCAGCCCCAGCTCGTAGCACAGCCCCAAATCGCAGATGGAGGGGGGGTAGCCCTGTTCCGCTCCGGCGGAGTACAGCTCCACCGCCTTCGCCTCGTCCTTTTCCACGCCCACCCCCTTGGCGTAGCACTGGCCCAGGCTGTGCTGGGCACCCAGGTGGTCCGCGTCGGCGGCTTTAGACAGCCAGTAAAAGCCCTTTTCTTCGTCCCGTTCGGCGCCGTCGGCGCCGTTGCAGTAGCTCAGCGCCAGCTTGTACTGGGCGTCCACGTCGCCCTCCTCGGCGGCTTCCTCCAGCTCCCGCAGGTTCTGCTGCTTCTCCGCCGACACATCCGCCAGGCTCTGGAGCACCTCCGGATTGATATAGACCATCATGGTGTCCTGCTCGTTGGGCAGCAGGCTGCCGCCCTGTTCCATATCCATTGTCATTCGCTTCCTTTCATTGCAAACCTCTGCGCAGTGATGACAGACAAAAAAGGACTGCCGGCAGGCAGTCCCAAACCTGTGGCCTTCCGCACGTCAGGCATACCTGCCGGGCCCTGCCGGCTGCTCAGGTCTTTCCCTGTATTTTACAGTTGACCTTCCGCACGTCAAGCATATCTGCCAAACCCCGCTGACTGTTGATATTTCAAGGTTTTTCCTCTGTTTTACAGTTGCATTTGCCCTGGACGCTGCCCCCAATGTCCGGAGGCGTTTGTCATTCATGGTTTTCATTATGCCACAGCCGCAGAGGAAATTCAAGGAGATTTTCCGGGGGAATACGCCCGGTATGGCGCGGGGGAAAAAGCGCCGCCCCTGCGCCGCCGGAGACGCCCGGCTCAGCCGCCGGCGTCCGGCTCTGCCGCCGCCCTGGGCGCAAACGCGTTGGATACCGCCCCAATCAAATCCTCCGGCCTGCCCTGGGTCAGGTGGGTGTAGATGGCCAGCGTGATGCGCACGTCGTCATGTCCCATCAGCATCTGCACCTGCTTTACATTGCAGCCCGATTCAATCAGACGGGTGGCATAGGTATGGCGGAGCTGGTGCGGCGTGACGCGGAAGGTGAGCTTTACCATGTTCTTTTGGGTTTTCCGCGGAGCGATGGGGCGGCCGAGCGCCTGCTCGCGGGCCTCCCGCTTCGCCCGCTGGGCCTCGGTCATGGGACTGCGCCGGTCGATGAGGCCGGTGATGTTCCGCATTCCCTGACAGCTGATGTGCCCCCCGTCCGCCCCGTGGATGACGAAGGAGCTGCCGCTCTGCGCCAGCTCCTCCGCCAGCGCGGCGGCCAGGTTGGGCGGCAGGGGGATGGTGCGGTGGGCGGCCTTCGATTTCAGCGGGGCCGGGAACTCCGCCCTGCCGCCGGAAAACCGCATGGCGTTGTTTACCGTCAGCCGGGGCGGGTCGGCCTCCAGGTCGATGTCGCGCCATTGCAGGCCGCAGATCTCCTCCCGGCGCAGGCCGGCGTACAGCCCCAGCATGACGAAGATATAGGCGCGGGTGCCCTTCACGGCGGCCTCAAGCTGCGCGCACTGCTCCACGGTCAGGGCCGTTTTTTCCTTTGGCTTTGCGCCCCCGGCCTTCAGCTTCTCCGCCGGGGAGCGCAGCAGCAGGCCGTTGTCCACCGCGCAGGCAAATATCTGCTTCATGGTGCTGACCGTCTTTTGCTGGGTGGAGAAGGAGAACTGCGCACACCGGGCCATCACCCGCTGGCAGTGCTCCGGCTTCACGTCCCGCACCCGCATGGCGCCCAGCACGGGGCAGATGCGCAGGTTGATTGCGCTGCAATAGTCCTCCCGCCGGGACGTGGACAGGCCCTCCTTGCGGTTGTTGTACCACTCGGCGGCCAGCTCCGCAACCGTGGTCCGGTCGTCCAGGATGAGGCCCATGCGCTGGGCGGTCTCCAGGTCGTAGAGCTTGGCGCGCAGCTCCTCCCGGCTCCGGGCGCGGACATCCTTCCACGTACCGTCGCGGAGCTTGAGGCGTTTGCGGTAATAGCCGGTTTTGGGGTCGAAATAGAATTCAGGGCGTTTTGCCATAAAAACCATCCCTCCTGCTTGCGGTGGGGCCCCTGCGGGGCGGGGGTTTTTGTTGCTTTTTATCTGCCGCTGTGATATGCTGGCAGCAGGAAAGAATGATCTTTCAGCGCTGCCAGTAACGGCGGACGGTTCGGCCCTCTTGACAGGGGGCGCTTCTTGCCCCCTGATCTCACGAAGGGGGGCTGTCCAATGAGTACATCCGAAGTGTTTCAGCTTTGTTTGGTCATCATCGGCGTCATCGGCCTCTTTATTGCGGCAGATAAAAAGAAGTAACCGCCCATCCCTCACAAAGATAGCGGTTACTTCTTAACCAAAATCTGAGGGCCAACCGTCTACCGGCAGCGCCCTTTCTATGTCCAGTATAACCGCTTTGGTATGGAATTGTCAAGCGCCTTATTCTGCCGGTGCGTCCGCTGCGGGGGCGGGGCCGCGCCTTTTACTCCCAATAATCCCAATTTTTGATTGATGACAAACCAGGAGGAAATCATTACAATATTTCCAACTATATTCCCGGAGGTGGCTCTTTTTGGATTACAGAAGCTACCAAAATATGAGAGACGCCACATGGAACATTTTGCTGGACTGCGGCATAAACCGCCTGCCGGTGGACATCGACGCGATCTGCCTCAAGCTGGGGGTGCTGGTGCTGTCCTACGACGCGGGGGCTGAGCTTATCGAACGCGCCCACCTCTACCGGGCCGTGCGGCACGCCAACGGCCTGGCCCTCTACCTCAAGGACACGCCGGTGATTCTGTTCAACGAGACCCAGGAGCTGAGCCAGACCCTGTTCACCGTGGCCCATGAGCTGGGGCACATCGTGCTGGAGCACGTGGGGCCGGGGGGCACGGCCCCTGCCCGCCAGGGCGCCGCGTGGAACGCCACGCCCAAGGAGGAGGCGGCCAACCAGTTCGCGGCCCGGCTGCTGGCCCCGGCCTGCGCCCTTTGGGGCCTGGATCTGCACAGGCCGGAGGAAATCATGGAACAATGCCAGATCCCCAGGCCGGCGGCGGAGTACCGGGCCCGGCGCATGGCCGTGCTGTACCGGCGGCAGCGGTTCCTCACTTCTCCGCTGGAGCGCCGGCTGCATCGCCAGTTTCAGCCCTATCTCGCCCGGACAGTACCCGCGTGCTGTCCTTCGGGAGCGTGATGCCGGCGTCCGCCTGGGTCTGGTACTCCCCGCCGCCCCGGGCCACGGCGGCAACCGGGAACGGCGCGGCCCCGGACGTCTCCTCCTCCTGCTTCAGCAGGGCCACAAGCTGGTCCACCATCGCCCGCTTGCCGGGGGGAAGGGCGTCGTAGCCCGGCGGTCCGCCGGCGGGGGCGGGGGCGTCCGGCGCGGGCGCCCCCACGGGCCGCGGATCGCCAGTGCGGCCCAGCAGGTAGTCCGTGGAGACATGGAAGTAGTCGGCCAGCTTTGCGACCACTTCTCCGCTGGGGATGGTTCCCCGCTTTTCCCAGTTGACAAAAGAGCTTTTGTCCAGGCGGAGGTCGGTCAGCAGCTTGTTTTTCGTGATTCCCTGCGCCTGGTACAGCGCCGTTACACGCTCTAAAAACATGGCGAATCTCCCTTTCAGACAGGTGCGCCAGGGGGCCACCCCCAAAGGACCGGGCGCTACGGCTTGAAACCGGCAACATTCCTTGTGCAGCTCCGCCAAGGGCGGCGCTGTTTTTTTGTGCAAATAAGACAATGTTTCTTCAAGTGCAGAAAAAAATATTGACTTTCTAAATTTGAAGAAGTATTGTATTTCCATAGGCAACGTCAGTTCATTTTACACCACAGGGACAAGCGTTGTCAATGACCGCAGGTATTTGCAGGCTGTGTTTATGGCGCAGCTTCCAGATACCGGTATTCGAAGCGGCTAAGGGAGGTGAACAAGGGTGATCGGCGAGGAATTCAAAATCCGGCGGGAGGCGCTGGGGCTGGACCAGAAGCAGCTTGCCGCCAGGCTGTGCGTGAGCCAGAGCGCGGTGTGCCGCATTGAGGCGGGGCTGAAAATGCCGTCCGTCATGCTGGTGAAGCTGGCGGCGGAGCTGTTTGGCTGCACCACGGACGCGCTGATTCTGGGCCGGGAGGAGGCCCGCGGCAGCGCATGAGCGCAAAAAAACGCCCTGCCGGGTGGTGGCACACCTGACAGGGCAAAACGGACCGAAGCAATCAAAACAGTCCCGTGCCTTGATTATATCACGGACACGGGCCGGAATCAAGGAGGAATTTGCAATGAAGCTGTCCAACACCGCACAGGCCGGGGACGAACGGATGCTGAGCCCCAACGAGCTGGCCCGGCAATGGGGCGTATCGGTTTACACCATCCACCGGCTGGCCAACAGGCCGGACGGGCTGAGGGCATATAAGATCGGCAGCCTGACCCGGTTCAGGGCCGCCGACGTGGAGGCGTACCTGGCCGCCAACGAGCTCAGGGCGCCGGAGCGGCAGGAGCCGTTTCCGGGGATGGCGAGGTTCAAGTACACGCCGGGGATGAAGGTGGTGTCGCTGTGAGCGCGTACGCCGCAGGGGAAAGGGGGTGAGGCCGCATGGCGCAAAGGCAGATTATCGTCCGCCGGGCAAGGCCCAAGGAGACCCGGATTCAGAACGGCATCATCTGGAACGACCGGCTCAGCCCCATGGCCCGGTTTTCGCTCATCGCCATGCTGAGCCTGCCCGATTTCTGGGATTACTCCGTGCGGGGCATGGCGGCCATCCTGCACATATCCAAGGACACCATGTCCAAGTACATCCGGGAGCTGGAGTCCGCCGGGTACGTCAAGCGCAGGCAGGCCCACAGCCGGGCCGGGACCTTTGCAGGCGTGACCTATATCATGACGGACACGCCGTGGGACTTCGGCCCGGAGGCCGGGGAGGGGCCGCGTCCTAATTTTCCGGAGCCGGTGGAGCCGGAGCCGGAAAAGCCGCCGCAAAAGAAACGTACTGAACAATGGAAGGACGAAGGGAAGAACAATCCCCCCTGTAGTCCCCCCGAGGGGGAGGGCGCCGGACTGGACGGGCTTAAGCCCAGGCCCAAACGCACCCGGCGGCAGAAGTCCGTCCCGGACCACAGCCCGGAGCGGTTCGAGCAGTTCTGGGCGGCCTACCCCGGCGGCGGCTCCCGGCTCAAGGCGGCGTCCGCCTGGGACGCGCTGAAGCCCGGCGATGCGCTGATTGACGAGATGGCCCGCGCCCTCAAGCGGCAGATGGCCTCCCGCCAGTGGCGGGAGGGGGTGGGCATACCCCACGCCTCCACCTGGCTTAACCAGCGGCGCTGGACGGACAAGCTGCCGGAAACGCCCCGCACGGCGGAGCCCGGCGGCTGGGCGGACGACCCGGAGGTGATGCCGGATGGATAACGGCGCCCAGGCGCGGACGGAGGGGCTGGAAGCCCAGCGGTCGGTCATCGGCTCCATGCTCCTGGACGAGCGCTGCGTGGGGGAGGTGATGACCCTGCTGTGCCCGGACGACTTCACCGACCCCACCTGCCGGAACACCTTCGAGGCCATCCGCAGGCTGCGGCTGGAGGGCAGGCCCATCGACCCGGTGACGGTGACGGACGCCGTATCCGGCGGTCCGTCGTACATACAGTGGGCCCGGGCGGTGCTGGAGGAAACCCCCACCGCCGCCAACGCGGCGCAGTACGCGGAGATTGCCCGGGAACGCACCGCAGAGTACCGCCTGGACGGCCTGGCCATGGAGCTGCTGGACAGCCGGGGGCGGGAGGAGAAGGCCAGCGTGGTGCGCCGGATGTCCAGCCTGCTGTCCGCCGCCAGCCGGATGCCCCGGATGACGGCGGCGGAGGCGGCAAAGGATTTTATAGCCCGGATGTCCAGCCAAAAAAGGCCGGAGTACCTTCCCTGGGGCCTGCCCACGGCGGACCGCAAGGTATACGCCGGACTGGGGGACATGATCCTGCTGGGGGGGTACTCCTCCTCGGGCAAGACGCTGCTGTCCATCCTCATGGCCCTGGCCCAGGCCAAGCGGTACAGGGTTGGGTATTACACCCTGGAGACCCAGCCGGAAAAGATGGCCGACCGCATTTTTTCCCACCTGTCCGGGGTGCCGCTGGACAGGCTCAAGACCCGGCAGTTCAGCGGCGGGGAGTGGGAGGCGATGGCCCAGGCGGCCAACGACTTCGCCGCCGGCTGCCCCTTCGACATCATCCAGGCCGCCGGCTCGTCGGTGGATGACATCGCGTCCGACGCGGTGGGCCGGGGCTACCAGGTCGTCTATGTGGACTACCTCCAACTCATCAAGGCCCCTGGGGTCCGCGCCGACAATACCTATGTGGCTGTGTCCGCCGTGAGCCGGAGCCTGAAGCTGTTTGCCCAGCGGACCGGAACGGCAGTGGTGGCGCTGGCCCAGCTCTCCCGCCCCGCCCGGGAGAACGGCGGGGCGCAGGCGCAGCACATCCCGCCGTCCATGCACTCCTTCCGGGACTCCGGGCAGATCGAGCAGGACGCGGACGCAGCCTTTCTGCTGTGGCCCTCCGACCCCAACGACAACGCCTCCCAGCGGGTGCTCAAGCTGGGCAAGAACAAGGAGGGGGAGCGGTTCACCGTGCGCCTGGCGTTCCAGGGGGCCACCATGACCATGGCGGAGCTGGAGGTTCCGGCGGAGCGGACCGCAGCGGAGCTGAGCGCACGGGGCCGGGCGGTGAAGCGGGCCAACCGCAGGGCGGCGGCGGGCGCTCAGGCGCAATTCCGGGCGCTGCCCGCCGGAAAAGAGGATGGGGATAATCCGTTTGTTTGACACAGAAGCGCCCGAGCAAGCGGCTGCGAGGGAGCTTGGAGCGGAGCGAAGGCAAAAGCCCAAGGCCCACGCAGTGGGACTGGATTTTTCCTGAGTCGGAGCGAACTGGGCGAAACCGGAAGCGAACGATATACTGCTTGCCCCGACGAGGGGAGCGGAGAAGCAAAGGCGTGAAGCTAACTCTGCCCATAGGGCGGAGCGAGTGGAACGGGCTTTGCTTCGACGGCGAGGAAAGGGGGCCCACCATGGCTAAATTCAAGAAAATCATCGTCGCCGGGCCGTTGGTCATCGAGGCCGTCTACCCCGCCCCCAGCCCCAGGGACAGCCAGGGCGTGCGCCGGGGGAAACGGGCGCTGTCCTCCCAGGCCCAGCGGCAGATGAACCTTAAGTATGCGTGGCAAAAGCTGGAGCTGGAGATCGCCGCCAACTTCGGCGTCCGGGACCTGTGGGCCACGCTTACATATGACGACGCCCCCCTGCCCCGGAGCCGGGAGGAGGCCAGGGCGTGCTTCCGGGCCTTCATCAAGCGGCTCCGGGCGGCGCGAAGGGCCAGGGGACAGGAGCTGCGCTACCTCTACGTCACCGAGCACAGGCACGGCGGCGGACGCTGGCACCACCACGCCCTCATCAACGCCGCCGGAGAGGATTATGGGCTGCTCTGGCGGCTGTGGGGCCGGGGGAACGTGGAGCTGCGGCCCATCCGCATCGACCGGGACAGGAACTATGAGACCCTGGCCCGGTATATGTGCAAGGAGCAGCGGGACAAGGTGGGCCAGCGGCTGTGGTCTGGGTCCAAGGGGCTGCGCAGGCCGGTGGGGGAACGCTTCCGGGTGCCCAACGGCACGCCGCTGTCCGTGCCCAGGGGCGCGGCCCTCACCCTTGCCGACACCGGCGACGTGGCCACCGCCTACGGCCACTACCGGTATATCAAGTACCTGGCGGCGGGCTGGGAGGCTACGGCGGCGCCAAAGGCCAAACGCAGGCGCAGGCGGGGCCGGTGACGCCTTTTATTTATTTTCAGCCTTGAGGAGTATATTAACTTGTGGAAAAGGCGGGTGGGCGTATTGCAAAGGGCGGCAAAGCATGGTAAACTGTTGACAGTGAACGCGGGGTATCTCGTCTGCCCCGCCTGCCGCCGGAACCGGCGGCTGATCCAGGTCTGCCCCGACACCCGCGCAGAACGGCTGCGGGTCTACTGCCGGGCCTGCAAGACCGAGCTCATCGTGGATATGGACCAGGGCCAGTGCTTTGAGAGCCGGGGCCGGTGACAGCGCAGAAATGCGCCGCTGCCGGTCCCGGCCTTTTTTCGCGGGCCGGGTCCGGGAGGAGGAGACGCCATGGCAAGCGCGCTGCTGCGGCCCTGCCGTCATCCCGGCTGTTCCGAGCTGACCCGGTCGGGCTGGTGCTCCAGGCACAGGCCCAGGCAGGCTGCCCGCAAGGAGTCCGCCGGGTATCACGGCTGGTACAGCCTGTCCGTCTGGACGGACGGCCTGCGCCCCGCCCAGCTCTTGCGGGAGCCTTTTTGCCGGGTGTGCGCTCAGATGGGACGGCGCACCCCTGCCACCGACGTGGACCACATCCGGCCCCACAGAGGGGATTGGGCGCTGTTCACCGACCCGGCGAACCTGCAAAGCCTGTGCCACCCCTGCCACTCCGCCAAAACCATGGCGGAACGGCGGCAAAACAGCGAAAAAAAACGGGGCTGATTTCAGGGGCGGCAGGCCGGATATGCGGCCTGCTTTGGGCGCGGGAGCGCGGGGGCGCGGCCTGCCTGCGCCTGAGCGGGTTTCCTTGCGGCCCCTCCCCCCCGGGTGGAAAGGCTTCCGGCCCAGGCCGCCAGACCGTGTGGCCCCCTCTGCGGGGGAATTTTTCCCCACGGCGGAAAAAAAGCCCCGTGGCCGGGGGCGGAGCAAAAAACCTGGCGCGGCCCCTTGCCGCAGGCCGGGGCGGAGCGATTGGGAAGGAGGCGGCGGTATGCCGGGACCGAGACAGCCAACCGAGCTGGTGGCGGCAAGAGGAAAAAAGCACCTCACCCGCAGGCAGGAGGACGAACGCCGGGACTGGGAGGTCCATGTGCCGCCCCCTGAGCGGGTGGAGCCGCCCCCCTGGCTGCCCAAAAAGCTCCATGCAGAGTTCACGGAGATTGGCGAGCTCCTGCGCCGGGCGGGGCTGTATACCGGGCTGGACCGGGACGCCCTTGGGCAGTATTTCCTTGCACGGGAGCGGTGGCAGCGGGCGGACAGGCTGGCCAGCCGCGCCATCCGGGAGCAGGATGAAAAGCTGGCCCGTGAGTGGACCGGCGTCCAGGGGACCTACTTCCGGCAGTGCCGCCAGTGCGCGGAGACGCTGGGACTGTCCATCTCCTCCCGGTGCAGGCTGGCCCTGCCGCACGGGCTGGACCACTCCGCCCCGGAGGAGGAGGACGAGTTCACCAGGGCCCTGCGGGAGCGGCAGGCCCGGGCCGCAGGCGGAGGCTGAACCGGTGGACAGTGTGGCGACATATACGGGGCCCCTGCAAAGCCGCCCTTCAGGCTTTGTGGGGAGAGGAGAAGCAGGGGAGCGGGTGGAGCTTTCGCCGCAGGCGGAGGCGGAACAGAGCGGACTTTGCTTCGACGAGGGCGCCGGGCGGTTCGTCTGCGATTTCGTGGAGCGCCTGCCCACCACGGACACGGGGAAGCCCTTCGCCCTCCACTCCTGGCAGCGGGACGCCATCATGGAGTTCTATTCCACGCTGGAGCAGGCGGGCGAAGGCCCACCCGTCCGGAAATACCAGTACCTGTACCTGGAGATACCCAAGAAAAACGGCAAGTCGGAGCTGGCCGCAGCCCTGGGGCTGTACCACCTGTTTGCCGACGGGGAGACCTCCGCCGAGGTGTACCTGTGCGCGGCGGACCGGGAGAACGCAGGCATCGTGTTCCAGGCCGCTGTGTTCATGCTGGAGTCCGCACCCTGGACGGCAAAGATGGTCGCACGGGGCGAGCTGGGCGTCACCCGCTCCCGCAGACGCATCGAGTTTTACCGCTTCCGGCGGGCGGAGAACGGACGCACGGACCGGGTGCTGGCCGGGCGGCTCCAGGTGCTGTCCGCCGAGGCGTATTCCAAGCACGGCTACCGCCCCTCCTGCGTGGTTTTTGACGAGCTCCACGCCCAGCCCAACCGGGACCTGTGGGACGTGATGACCTTCGGGGCGGGCTCCGGACGGCGCCAGCCGGTTTGGATCGTGCTGACCACCGCGGGGAACGACCCCGACCGGCGGAGCATCGGCTGGGAGGTCCATGAGAAGGCGGCGGCAATCCGGGACGCCCGGCAGCTCCGGGCCATCCTGGCCCAGGGCGGCGACCCCAGGCAGGCGCCCGGCCTGCGCCACGTGGAGGACGGGGAGCTGGGGCAGGCCCAGGCCGCGCTGCTGGCGCGGGATATGCCCAACTGGCTGCCGGTGCTGTACGGCCTCACGGCGCTGTACGGGGACGACCCGGACGAGCTGGCAAAGCTGGACATCTGGGACGAGGCGCTGTGGTACCAGTGCAATCCCTCCCTGGGCAGCTCCCACCTGACCCTGCGCACCCTGCGGCTGGAGGCCCGCGAGGCGAAGGGGAGCGAGGCGGGGGAACGGCTGTTCCGCTGGCTGCGCCTGAACCAGTGGATCGCGGTGAAGTCGGTGGGCTGGCTGCCGCTGACGCTGTACGACAAGACCCAGTGGGGGCCGTCGGCCAAGGCCGAGCGGGAGGCGTGGGTCCGGGAAAGGCTGGCGGGCAAGACCTGCTACGGCGGGCTGGACCTGTCCATGACCACCGACCTGACAGCCCTGGCGCTGCTGTTCCCGCCCCAGGAGGGGCTGGATACGTGGGTGGCGCTGTTCCGGGCCTGGCGGCCCCGGGACACCGTCCTGGAGGC
>CATJRT010000225.1 GCA_949742895.1 uncultured Eubacteriales bacterium
CCACTGCACGGGAGCTGTTTGAACGTGAACTTGACAAACTCTTGTCTCCGTCCTTCTAAAATTTTTTACCCTTTTTGTTCGTTTGGGCTTGACAATCTTCAGGAGGGGAGAAAACATGGGGACCTCTTGACAAATGGCAATAAAGTATCTATAATTTCATAGAACCATTGTATCATACAGACGGATCGGTGGTATTGGAGAGCTTGAAGGCGCGGTCCCGCAGGAGCGGGAATAGGCAGCCCAAGAAAGGATGAATATTGTGGCCAAAGAGTATAAACTGAGTGCAGAACGCCTGGAGGAATTGAAAGCCGAGCTGAATTATTTGAAAACCGTCCGGGAAAAAGAAGTGGCCGATCAAATTAAGGAGGCCCGCTCTTTTGGTGACCTGTCGGAGAACAGCGAGTATGACGAGGCGAAAAATGAGCAAGGCAAGCTCTATTCCCGTATCGCTGAGCTGGAAAATATTCTGGCAAACTGCACAGTGATTGAAGAACACGATTCTGACCCCAACACGGTGCGGATTGGCAGCAAGATCACGGTGAAAGATGTGGTCACTGGCGACCTGGAAACCTATCAGGTGGTGGGCTCTCAAGAGGCTGACCCGATGAATGGCCGCATTTCTGAGGAGTCCCCCTTTGGCAAGGCCCTGCTGGGCAAAGCTATTGGTGAAGTGTCGGTGGTGGAGGCCCCTGCCGGAAATATTGAGTATGAGGTGGTTGCCATTCAACGCTGAGCGGCGGCCCTACCTGTAAGATAAAGGAGAGACGATCATGTCTGAGCAGACCAACAACAATCAGCCGGCTGCGGAGCCTTCGTTGTCCGAGCTTTTGCAGGTCCGGCGCGACAAGCTGGCAGAGTTGCGCCAGCAGGGGAGGGATCCCTTTACCCTGACCAAGTACGACGTTTCCCATCACAGCAATGAGGTGAAGGACCGCTTCGACGAGCTGGAGGGGCAAACCGTCCGGCTGGCCGGACGGCTGATGAGCAAGCGGGGAATGGGCAAGGCTGTGTTTGCTGACCTTCAGGACGGAGGCGGACGGGTGCAGCTTTATGTCCGCATCGACGATGTGGGCGAGGAGGCTCTGGCCATATTCAAAAAGTATGATATCGGCGACATTGTGGGTGTTGAGGGCGAGGTGTTTCGCACCAAGCGGGGCGAAATTTCCATCAAGGCCAAGACCGTCACCCTGCTGTCTAAGTCTCTGCTGCCCCTGCCGGAGAAGTTCCATGGCCTCACTGATGTGGAAACCCGCTGCCGCCAGCGCTATGTGGACCTGATTGTCAATCCGGAGGTGCGCCGCACTTTTGAAATCCGCTCCAAGTTTATCAAGTACATCCGGGATTTCATGGATGTCCGCGGTTTTATGGAAGTGGAAACCCCGGTGCTCAACACTATCTCAGGCGGAGCTACGGCTCGGCCCTTTATCACCCATCACAACACCCTGG
>CATJRT010000226.1 GCA_949742895.1 uncultured Eubacteriales bacterium
TATCGGCCCTGCCGCCACAGCGCCGCCAGGCCATGGAGTTTTTGCAGGATCATCTGCCTGCCAGCGACCTGGCCTGCTATCCCTTTGACCTGTTCCTGGAATTTGCCGATCATGCCCTGTTCCTCCGGGCGCACAACCCGGACTGCGGAGCGTTAGACTGGGACACTTTCGCCCACTATGTCCTTTTCCCCCGAGTAAACGACGAGGACCTGTCCTCCCACCGCAGGCTGTTTTATGACGCGCTGTCTTCCCGCCTGGCGGAGATAGAGGATGGGGCAGCGCAGGTGCTGGCGGTCAACCGCTGGTGTCATGAACACGCCTCCTACCAGGCCCAGGATGACCGTACCGCCTCTCCCTTGACCGTGTTCCGCTGCGGCAGCGGCCGCTGCGGGGAGCTGTCCGCTTTTTTAGTTGCCGCCTTGCGCAGCGTGGGCATCCCGGCCCGGCAGGTATATGTCCCCCGCTGGTCCCACTGCGGCGACAACCACGCCTGGGTGGAGGCGCTGTGCGGCGGCGTATGGCGGTTTTTTGGCGCCTGCGAACCGGAGCCGGTGGCTGACCGGGGCTGGTTCAATACCGCCGCCTCCCGTGCCATGCTGGTACACAGCCGTCTGTTCGGCACAGGAGATTCGCCCCTCCATGGTCAGCCTCTGGGCCGAGCGGGCATTGTGACGTGGTACAACCAGACCGCCCGTTACGCTCCAGTGCGGGAATACGTCCTGCGGGCAGTGACAGATGATGGTAAACCCGCCGCCGGAGCCACGCTGGAGCTTCAGGTACTCAATGAAGCAGACCTTCACACCATTGCCGTGCTCACCGCCAGCGAGCACGGAACAGCCCAGGCAGAGCTGGGCCTGGGAAGCCTGCATGTGCTGGCGCGGTGGAACGGCCTTGCCGCCGAAGGAGACTGCACAGGCGGAACAGCAACCTTGGTGCTGCGCAGTCCCCAGCAGCCGGACACAGACTGGACTGAGTTCGATTTCTCCGCCCCCGCTGCGGCGGAGCTGCGCCCTGCCGCCCTGACTCCTGTCCAGAAGGCAGAGCGTGCGCAGACCCACGCTCAGGGAAACGCCCTGCGCACCCAGCGGCTGGCCGGGTATTATGATCGGGAGCGGGCCGCTGCCCTCCCGGACTGCGAAGACCTACTGCGGGCAGCACGGGGCAATTTTGACGAGCTGTTCCGCTTCCTCAGCGGAGAGGACCGTCCGATCCGGCTCCGGTTGGCCCATACGCTGGCGGATAAGGACCTGCGGGATACCCCGGCCCAGGTGCTGGAGGATCATCTTCAAAACCTCCCGCCCCGGCGCGAAGATGTACCGGAGGATATTTATTGGCAATATGTGGCCTGTCCCAGGATTTCCCTGGAAAAACTAACTCCCTGGCGGGGACTGCTGAAAAATGTCCTGCAGACGCTGGACACCCCCTTCGACCTGGACATCTGGCTCAACAGTGTACTGAATATCCGGGAGGGAGCAGACCGCTATACTCCCCTGTACTGGACACCCCAAGCCGCCCTTGAAACAGGAACCTGCGGCCAAAAGAGCGCGGCGCTGCTGTGCGCCGCCGTCCTGCGCACCCTGGGTGTCCCCGCCCGGCTGCGTCCACTGGACAGCGTACCCGAAATATGGCGTGAAGGCCCCTTCCGCCCCCTGCCCCCGGAAAAAACGGCGCCGCTGCACCTGGTATGGACCGATACCCCCCCGCCGCTATACCGGCAAAACTGGTCCTTATCCCGCTGGACCTGGACGGGCTGGCAGAGGCTTTCCATCCCTGACAAAGGCTGGTCCGCCGGCGAGCGGAAGCTGGAGCTTCCTGCCGGATATTACCGGCTCATCACTGCGCTGCGCCTGCCCAACGGCAATCAGCTTGCCGCCCGCCGGGATTTTCCGGTTTCGGCGGAGAAAACCGTCACACTCCGGCTGTCCATGCGCTCCTGCGCTTTGTCCGAACTGCTGCGCTGCCAGACTATGCCCGCCGCCCCTGCCACCTCTTTGGACGGAACAGTGGTCGCTGACCTGTTCCGCCTAAACGGACGGCCCTCCCTGCTGCTGTGGCTGGAGGAAGGGAGCGAACCCACGGAGCACCTGCTGAACGAGCTGTCCGCCCGCCGGGACGAGTTGAACGCACTGGAGCTGAACGTGATATTTATGCTCCGCGGGGCAGCCTGTACAGAGCAGCCCACCCTGGCGGGCGTGCTGGCCCGGTGGCCTGCCGTCCAGGTCCTGCTGGATGACTGGACCTATGACCTGGAGGACACGGCCCGGCGGCTCACCTGCGACCCGGATGCCGCCCCTCTGGCGGTGGTATGCGATGGCATGGGTCAGGCCGTCTACGCCGACAGCGGCTACCGGGTGGGATTGGCAGAGCTTCTGGTTCAAGTGGCGGTACACCTGTGCGGCTAAACTGGCCGTCAACCGTTTTATCGCCGCCGCAGAACTCCTGGCCCCGTCCGGACAACACCTCATGCATAAAACGAACCCTGCCCAATCTGGATCAAGCTTGTGAGGCTTGACCGACCGGGCAGGGCCGTTTTTTGCTTTTGCACAGGTTTCGGGGCTGAAAATCTGCATACGCCGGGCAGCAACGCCTTCATGTGGGGTTTATGTTTCCTGCTATTCCACCGTTTTCAGGCTTTCCACCATATCCACCTTTTTCAGCTTAAAGTGGGCCGCGATGTTCACCATCACGGAAAACACCACCGTAAGCGCCGCCGCCATCACATAGGCATAGGCCGGGGCCGTACGGCCGAACATCACCAGGTCCACCTCCACCGTCAGCACCATCCACGCGTGGAGGAACCGGCCCAGCACCAGCCCCAGGACAATGCCAAACAGGGTGAGGAATACATTCTCCCGGTATACATAGGCGGTGGTCTCCTTGTCGTAAAAGCCCAGCACCTTCAGGGTTGCTAACTCCCGGGTACGCTCGGTGATGTTGATGTTGGTCAGATTGTAAAGCACTACAAAGGCCAAAGCTGCTGCAGCCAGGATGATGATGACCACCGCATAGTCGATGGCCTCCATGCTGTTGGTAAAGCTGTCCCGGAGGGTAGCGATGTAAGAATAGGAGTTCACCGCCTTCATGGCCATCAGGTCAGCCGACACAGCGTCCGACTGCTCTGCCGTCACACCCTCGCCGTATTCCAGCAAAATCATATTGCGCTCCGGAGCCTCTCCGAACAGCCGCTCATAGCAGCCGTCAGACAGATAAACATAGTGCTGAACATAGTTTTCCACAATGTCCGACACCTGGACCTCTACCCGCTTCTCCCCGTCCAGCACAATGGTGTCCCCCACCGACAGGTCCAGCAGCTCAGACAGCTTTTCGGTGATAACCACGCCGTCCTCTGGCAGCATTACCGTATCCGCGTCCTTCCGGTGGCGCAGGTCAATGAACTGGGTAAAGCCCTCAAAATCGTCGATAGCAAACAGGTAAACGTTATAGGCCAGCCCGTCGGCAGAGGCGTCTGCCATGGACTGGCTGACAAACCGCCAGCGGTCCACGTACTCGTTTTCGTCGAGATAATTTTCCCCCGCCGCCAGCCGGTCCGGCTTTGCGTCCGCATCCAGGCCCACTGTGGCATCGTAAAGGGATATCTCGTCAAACTGCTTGTTCAGGATGGCAAAAA
>CATJRT010000227.1 GCA_949742895.1 uncultured Eubacteriales bacterium
CCGACACGTTCCCTGTCCGGGGGGCCACGGCGTTGGTGGCGGCCATGCCGGTGCCCGCGTCGCCCTCGGCGGGGGCAAAGGGGATGCCGGGGGCCAGCAAACCATCCAGCAGGGCCGCGCCCCGCTCGGTGAGACAGCCCGCATCCGAGCCTGCTGGGAGAACTTTGGGCAGGACGTTCGCCAGCTTCCAGGAGAGGCTTCGGGTAGACAACAGCTGATCCAGCTTGTCCAGCATGGCGCTGTCATAGTTCAGCGTCCCGCTGTCGATGGGAAAAATGCCGGACGCCTCGCCCACCCCCACCGTGTTCACCCCGGTGAGCATATAGTGGACGTATCCCGCCAGGGTGGTGATGTGGGCGATCTGGGGGACGTGTTCTTCCTCATTGAGGATCGCTTGGTAAAGATGGGCTATACTCCACCGCTGGGGGATGTTGAATCCGAACAGGGCGGTGAGTTCCGCGGCGGCGGGGCCGGTGATGGTGTTCTGCCAGGTGCGGAAAGGGGTGAGCAGGTTCCAGTCTTTGTCAAAAGCCAGATAGCCGTGCATCATGCCGGAAATACCCATGGCGCAGATGCTTTCCCGGTTCTCCACTCCGAACAGCGCCGCCTTCAGCCCCGCCCACATCTCATCCAGGGAGTACGTCCACACGCCGTTCTCGTAGCTGCTGGCCCAGGTGTAGTCCCCGCTGGACACGGGGGTGTGGTGTTCGTCAATCGTTATTGCTTTGATCCGGGTGGATCCGAGTTCAATGCCAAGTACCAATGCTTTTTGTTCCATACGAAGACCTTCCTTTTTATCTCTGTGGTTGAATCAAAGTTCCATGTATCGACCAAAAATAGTCTGTACGGTAAGTTGACAAGGCTTCTTTGGGCACATAGACTACAGCATCCGTTCCATCCAGCAAACCCCTGCCCACCCGGCAAGCCGAAGGCTTGGTGGATTGTATAACAATGCGTTCCAGGGCGGCACAGCCGCCGAACGCGCCGTCGGCGATGGTCTTGATGTTAGGTTGGAGGATGACTTCGTTCAGTCTGTCCGCCCCGGCAAAGGCACTGATCCCGATGGCCGATACGGGTTTGCCCTCCCAGGCGGAGGGCACGGTCAGCGCCTCCCGCGCCAGCCCCTCCGAGGTCAGCCCGGTGACGGTGAGCGCGCCGTTTTGCTCCGCATAGGTAAAGCACGCCCCGTCCTGGTTGTCCCCTGTCCAGCTCTCCGTCCCGGCCCGTTCCGGCAGCTCCGGCAGGGGAATGTCCGTGGGGGAGCTGTCACCCAGCACGGCTTTCACCGCCCGGACAAGGGCCCTGGTGTACACGGTTTTACCGCTGGCATTGGGATGGAAGTTGGTGTCGTAAAACCACCCGGCGTCCAGGATAAAATCATGGGGATCGCCCGCCATGGGGATCCCCAGCTTCTCCTGGAGCGCAGCGTAAAAATCGTCAATTGCCTCCCTACCCTCCACCGCCAGCGCGTTCATGGGGCAGGGGGCATACCACAGGACAGCCCCCGCCTCAGCAGCAGCCCGGGCATACCCCCGCACCCGCAAGGCAAAGTCATCCGTCACCATGTCCGGGTCGAAGCGGATGGGGGTGCTGGCATCGAAGCCCCCCGGCATCTCGTTCCGGGCGCACAGAGGGGAAGCCACGTCCCCCTTCTCGTTGAAGGCGTCCCGGCGGTATACTCCCTGTGGATCGGGGGACGCACCCTGGACGAAATAAGCGAACTTCTGCCCCGCGAAGGCGGGGAACGCCCCCGCCAGCCGCCCCAGCTTGTCCCGGGGCAGGGACCGCAGCAGCCAGAACGCCCCGTCCAGTCCCTGCCACATCACCGCCGGATCGAACCAGCCGGACAGGGCCTGCTCCTGCTGCTCCGGAATGAGCAGGACGATATCCCCCTCCCGCAGGTACGGCTGGGACAGATCCAGCATCACCGTGGTGCCCAGGGCGGCGTACATACCGAAATTCACCACCGTATATCCCGGCAGTTCCCGCTCCATCAGGGCGCTGTCTGTGCCGAAGGCCACGCCGCTGCCCCCCACCAGGATGATCCGAGGGCCGGGGACATCCCCCAGAAGCTGTACCTTGTGCTTCAGCTCCCCCAGGAAGGTGTCCCCATACTGGGCAGGCAGGGCGAACCCCCAAACCAACAGGGCGGCAGGCATGGACAGCAGCAGGATGAGGGTTATGATGATGACCGTAAGATTTTTCTTCATAGCAGTTTAGAGAAATTAGTTGAAATAAAATTGAAAGTAGATGAAGGCGTTATGCCCGCCCCCGGCCAGCTGGGCCAGCCACGCCATGGCGATGGCGGTGACGGCGCAGAACACCGTGAGGGCTGAGACGTAACAATCCCGGTACTCCCCCTCTCCCAGCCCCTCCGCCAGGGGCAGACAGAGCAGCGGCAGTGCCAGGGGTGCCAGCCGGGGCAGGAGCGCGGCCGCGCCGCCCCAGCCCACGGCCAGCCTGGACAGCAGGGTGAGCGCGTCCCCCAGGGACGCTGCCCGGAAAAACAGCCAGGGGAAGCTCACCAGCAAGAAGGTGCGGATATGGGCCAGGGCGCCCCGGTTTCCGGCCAGAGCGCCCTTCCGGCGGGCCCACACAGCCCCGGCGGCCAGATAGATCCCGTGGATCAGCCCCCACGCCGCGAAGTTCCACCCCGCCCCGTGCCACAGACCGCTGAGCAGGAACACCACAAGGGTATTGACCACCTGCCGGGGCAGCCCCTTCCGGTTCCCGCCCAGGGGGATGTACACGTAGTCGGTAAACCAGCCGGTGAGGCTGATATGCCACCGCCGCCAGAACTCCCGGACGCTAACCGCGCCGTAGGGCCGCTTGAAGTTTTCCATCAGCTCCACGCCCAGCAGCCGGGCCGCGCCCCGGGCGATGTCCGAGTAGCCGGAGAAATCGCAGTAGATCTGAAATCCGAACAGCACCGTAGCCAGCGCGATCTCCGGCCCTGCGGTCTCCGCTGGCGCGGCGAACACTCCGTCCACAAAGGGGGCCAGGCGGTCGGCAATGACTACCTTCTTGAAATACCCCTCCAGCAGTAGCCAGCTCCCGGCGGACAGGTTTGCCGGGGTGAAGCGCCGTTTTGCCCGGAGTTGTGGCAAAAGGTTCTCTGAGCGCTCGATGGGCCCCGCCACCAGCTGGGGGAAAAAGGCCACAAACAGGGCGTAGTACCCGAAATGGGGTTCCTCCGCCCCGCCCCGGTACACGTCGATGACGTAGGACAGGCTTTGGAAGGTATAGAACGAGATACCCACCGGCAAGATGATCCGCCATGCCAACTCTATCCCCGCCAGGGAGGCCAGGAACCCGGCGTATTTAAACAGGGCCAGACAGCCCAGGCAGACGCACAGCGCCAGCGCCAGCAGAACCCGGCAGGCATTGGGGGACTTGGCCCGGGCGATTCCCCGGCCGCACAGCCAGGAGACCAGCGTAATCCCCACCAGCAGGAAACCCGTCCCGAAGTCCCACCAGAAGTAGAACAGCCAACTTGCGGCGAGCAGCAGCGCCCAGCGGAAGCGGTGGGGGCAGCAGCCAATGGAGCACGCAGACGATTGGAAGGAACGCTAAAAATTCCAGAGAGTTGAAGTTCATCCGCCGCCCTCCCTTCCATAGCGAAGGACGGCCATGCTGACGGCGCACACCAGCAGCACCGGAGCCAGCAATTCGTCCAGCGTCCGGCCCAGTGCCAACCTGGATAGCATCCCTGCCGCCGTACTCACCGCCGCCAGCAGGGCCCACAGGGGACGGCCCCGCCGGAGCAGACCGCACAGGGCGGCGCATACTGTCCCCGTGGCAAACAGGAGCAGGACAATCCAAGCGGTCATCAAACCCCTCCCCGGCAGACCGGGCGGGCCCGGCCATGTGTATATCGATTAACCCTTCCGCCGGGCAATGGCCTTTTGTTCCTCGGGCAGATTTTTCTCCACCGTCCACAGGAAAATGAGCACTGCGCACACTGCGTAGCCCACCGTCTCCACCCAGATATAACTGACGGAGATCGCCGTCCGGGCGGCGGCGCCCTGTCCCAAGGTGTTCAGGGCTACGTCCGCGTTTTGGTCGTAGCCGCTGATACCCAGGATGGCGCTGAAAATGGCGTTGCAGATGGGGGTGCCCGCCACCATCAGGGCACTGTATATGGACATGGTCAGGCCGTCCGTGCGGATATGGCTGGTGTACTCAATGTGGTCGATTACGTCGGCCAGCATGGCCAGGATGAGGTAGCACGCCGGGGCGGAGCCCAGGCATTTGAGGGCCACGCCGACAGCCACGGGGACAATCTGCCCGTTCCCAAGTCCGGCGATCACGCCGCCGATTACGCCCACCACCATGCCTACAAAGGCGGTCTGCCGCTTGCCGAATTTATTGGCCAAGGGCACCACCACTGTGGCGGCCAGCGCCATAGGGATGGCTCCCAAAATGGCCAGCAAAGACTGGGACATCCCCCAGGCATCCCCCAAATTTTCCACCATGCCCAGGTCAGTAAAAAAGCGGTTGTCCAGCACCCACTGGCAGAAAAACGTCATGGAGCCGTTCTTCATAGCCCCGCTCCACTGGAAGCCGACATAGAACAGGATGACCAGCCACCACATCTTCTCCCCTGCCACGGCTTTGAGCTGCCGTCCGATGGAGACGGACGCCGTCCCACTGTCCGTCTGACCTGCGCCCTCCTCGGTCACCCGCTCCCGGGTAAAGCGGAACTGGAGCAGAATGGTCAGGGCGGTGAACACGGCCACCGCCAGCATGGTGATCAGCCACAGGTGCTCATTCTCCTTCAGGGCCATGGATACCAACATGGGGAACACCATAGAACCC
Source organism: uncultured Eubacteriales bacterium (assembly GCA_949742895.1). The sequence continues at coordinate 4,819 of CATJRT010000227.1, forward strand.
ACTCCCATCACACCCAGGCTGGCAATATTGGTGAAGGAGGCCAGGGTGGAGCGCTGTTTGCTGTCTCGGGTGGAGACGGGCACCAGGGTGGAATTGGCGGTGTTGTAGATGGGGAAGCCCACGGCGTAGTACAGGTTATAGGCGATGGCGATCCACACCATTTTTGCCATCCGGCTCTCAAAGGGGACAAGAAACATCAGCACACTGGACACCGACAAAGTCAGGGCCGACAGCAGAATCCAGGGCCGGGCCTTGCCCGCCATGGTGTGGGTGCGCTCAATGAGCTGACCCACTACCAGGTTTGCCGCCACTATCAAGATGGTGGAAAATAACTGGAGGGCGGTCAGAAAGGCCAGATCCAGCTTGAGTACGTTGGTCAGGTAGTTTTGCAGCTGGCTGGTGAAGATCCCCGAGGCCAGCAGCGCCCCAAAGGGCCCGATCAGGTAGCCGATCAGCATTTCCGGCGGCTTCACATTGGGGGAGCTGACCTGGGAGCGGAGCAGCGGGCTGCCCCAGATGCCTTGCTTTTGTTCGTTCATATACGCGGTTCCTTTCTCAATCGCTTTCCGTCTCACAGAGAACTTCTAAAAAATGCGCATTCTTCATCATTGCACCGCTGCGCGGCAGGGGACCGAACATCACAGTGGAACACATGACCCAGCCGTTCCTGCACACTGCCATAGCAGCGATAGACATAGGGCACGCCGTTTGCTTCCAGCGCCCGGGACAGCAGCGGGACCTGCCCCCGCAGGAAATCCCCGCTGCTGGTCATGAGAAAAACGGGCGGAAACCGGCTGGTGATATGGGCCGTCACATCAATGCGTTCCAGCTCCTCCACACTGCCCCGCCTGGGCAGATAATCCCGGATGAGCAGCTGCCCAAGGGTGGTGGGCAGGCGTTTGTACTCAATATGATACTGTCCGCAGTTCAGAGCGACCGCCTTGGGCACAAAACCATCCGGGCACCGGAAGCCATAACAGGCGGCGTAACCTGGGTCTGCGCAGGCGGCGCAGTACAGCCCCAAAATGTTTGCCCCCGCTGAGTCGCCTACGGCAAAAATATGCCCCGGGTCAAAATCATACTGGGCGGCATGGTTCAGCACCCAATGAAAGACGGAGTTGGTATCTTCCAAAGGGGCTGGAAATTTGTGCTCCGGCGCCAGCCGGTAGGAAAAGTTCACTACCGCGAACCCCCGCTGGGCAAGGCTCATGCAGTAAAACTGGTAAAGGTCCTTGTCGCCGTATACCCAGCCGCCGCCGTGTACGCTGACAATGACGGGAAGGGTTTCACCCTCCCCGCTGCGGGGGCGGTAGACGTCCAGCGCCTGCCAGCGAGGATCTTCCCCATAGCGTATGCCGTCATCGCGAATCACGCCGTCCGGCGTGGCCAGCCCCGCATCGCGAACTGCGTCGCTTCGGGCAAAGGACCATCTGAGCCAGCGGCTGGCAATAGACATGGCGTCCCCTCCTTTTTACATCAGTCAGCGTATTTCCACCGAGACCTTCCCGGTATGGACACCATCTGTCACGCGCAGTTCAACCGCGCCGCTCTCCCCCGCCTGCACCACGGCCAGTGCCTCGCCGTAATAGGTATCCGTGCGGTTCGTCACGTATCCGATCTCGTTGTAGGGGCAGGCGCTGCCCAGGCCCAGCAGCCTGCCGCCCTGGGCTTCTACCGTCAAGATGCCCCGCTCCAGCGGCTTCAAAATGCCGTTTTCATCGGTGTATTGCAGACGGATATAGCACAGGTGACCCGGTTTTACCGTTTCCTCCTCAGGGACGGCCCGCAGCTGGGTTTCCGGTCCGGCGGTGCGCAGGGAACAGCGGCCAAGCTCCCGGCCGGAGGCATCATAGCTCACCGCCTCCACTGTGCCGTCCTCGTAGATGCAGCGGAACTTGGCGATGCAGTCGTGTTTCAGGTCCTTCCTGCCCACGCTTTTGCCGTTGACCAGCAGCTCCACACTGTGGGCCCGAGCGTAGACCTCCACATCGGCGGGTTTCCCCGCACAGCCCCGCCAGCTCCAGGATGGCATGGCGTTGGACATCTTCCAGGCGGAGGGGGAGTGTTTGTCCCCTGTGTGGTTTACCGGGCACACGGCAAGGAAGGGGCCCGTCTCCTGTTCCAGCGCCACCCGGGTGTAGTACGCCTCGCCCAAGGGGCGGCCGATCAGATCAATGCGGCCGGATCCGGCAGCCACCCAGCCCAGGCCGCCGCCAAACTGGGGGGCGTAGTCCTTGTACTCCCAGGAGCCAATGGACACTTCCCCCAGATAGTCCATCCCGGCCCAGACAAAGTCGCCGATGAGGCGGGGTTCTTTCTTCGCCTGCTCATAGAATTTATAGGCGTCGGAGCAGAAGGTCTCGCTGCCCAGGATCAAACGGTCCGGGTATTTTTTGAGATCACGGGCGTAGCGGTTGATGCCGTAGTTGTAACCCGCAATGTCCATATTGGCAAAGGCGTCCCGGGTTTTCCAGTCGCATGGGGGCAGGGTGGCTCCAAACTTCATGAAGCCGTCCCCCAACAGACCCGCCAGATTGTTGAAGAACTCGCTGCCCACCGCCTTTTTCTTGGCTGTTCCCCCTGCCGCCTTGGCCTTCTCCGCTTTTTCCGCCTCTTTTTTGGCCTTTGTGTCGCTGTACACGCCGAAGCCGATGGAGCTGAGGAAGTTGAAGAAGATATTCACCCCACAGGTGACGGGCCGGGTCGGGTCCAGGCGGTGGAGATGTTCCGTCAACTCCCCGGTGAGCTTGATCCCCCGCTCTTGGGCGGTCTCAGATACCTCGTTGCCGGTGGAGTACATGATGACAGACGGGTGGTTATAATCCTTGTCTACCATGTCCGCCAAATCCTGCCGCCACCAGTCGGGGAAATACTCCACATAGTCGTGCTCGTTTTTATGGATGTACCAGTGGTCGATGTACTCGTCCAGCACCAATACGCCCAAGTGGTCGCAGGCGTCCAGCAGAAACTTGGAGCAGGGGTTGTGGGCGGAACGGATGGCATTGTAGCCGTTTTCCTTTAGCAGCCTGATCTTGCGCCACTCCGCGTCCTCGTAGCAGCAGGCCCCCAGAACGCCGTTGTCGTGATGGATACAGGCCCCCCGGATAATCGTGCGCTGGCCGTTGAGCAGCAGGCCGTGGCGGCCCCACTCCAGGGTGCGGATGCCGAACGCCGTTTCCAAGCTGTCGTCCCCAAAAATAGCGCGGCAGGTGTAGAGGTTTGGCGTTTCCGGGCTCCACAGTTTCCCGTCCGGGAGGGCGATTTCCAGTACCGTTTTCCCGTCGGAGACCCCACGCCCGGACGCAACGGCGCCGTTATCGCCAAAAATCTGGACAAAAACCTCCCCGCTGCCCTGGGTGAGTACGGTGACCTCCACCACCACCGGGTCAATGCTGACGGTGCGCACCCGAAGGCCGTTCATTTGAATATGCTGTTCCGGGCCCGTCCACAGGGATACAGGCCGGTAGATGCCCGCGCCTGAGTACCACCGGGAATTGGGCTGGTCGGCGTTACGGGCGATGACTTCTACGGTGTTTTCCTCATTGGCCCGCAATTTGCCCGTCAGGTCCACATAGAAGTTGGTGTAGCCATAGGGCCGGAAGGCCAGCTTTTCCCCGTTCAGCCAGACCTCAGCATTATGGTAGACCCCTTCAAACTCCAAAACGGCGCACTGGCCGGCCAGCACCCCGTCCGGGGTAAAGGTTTTGGTGTAGAGATAGTCTCGTCCCTCATACCACCCGGCGTTGATGCCGCTGGCCGCCAGTTCGGTACGGGGCTCGGACAGCATGGCATCGTGGGGGATGGCAACGGGCGTGCCGGGGCCGTCGTCCTCCAGATGCCTATAGCGCCAGTTATCATGAAAAATGACTTTGTTCATGGGAATGCCTCGCTTTCCATCTGAAATAAGCGGGCCGCCCAGGGCAATGCCCCGGACGGCCCGTAAGCGCGGAGCCTGTGGCTGTTTACTTGCTCTTTTGGGTGAAGCAGGTGAGGATCGCGGTGAGGATAGCCGCCAGGTTCACGCCGATGAGCGCGTAATTCATCCCGGCCAGCTCGGGCAGGCCCACCATCTTCATGCCGTTGATGGCCTCGGCGATATTCCAGATGCCGCCGGTGAGGATGGTCATCAGGACGTAGGCCAGCAGGACGGCGGCGATAATGCCGGTGAAGTCGGTCCAGATTTTCTCGCCGAAAAACAGGGACGCTTCGCACAGGACGGCGGCCACCAGGGCCACGATGACAAGGGTGCCCACCTGACCGCCCCGGCCCGCGTAGACAAGGGCTATCACCAGGGTCACAATGGCGAGTACCGCCGTAACACAGGCAAAGTAGAAACCGATCGCTTTATTCTTCACAGTGCTCTCTCCTTTCTCAGTGCCCCGCGTGCTCCGCTTTTTTGGTCTTGCTGACCACCAGCAGGACAAAGCAGGCGGCGGTTAGGATGCCGGACACGGCGATTGCGGCGGTGATGGCGGTCTGCCACATGGGAGTGATGTGCTCGATCACCGCGTTAGCGGACACGCCGTTGGTGACGACGGAACGGCTGATGGCATACTCCCAGCTGATGGCGGCCTCAATGAGCAGCTCCAGCAGGTTGCCGTCGTCGGTGTCCTTAGCCTTCTGGAGCACCCACTGGCCGTGGCCGCCCACGCCGTCCAGGCACCACTCCTGGGTGCCGGCGGCCAGCACCTCGGCGGCATGGTTGCGGTAGCCGCCGTCCACGTATTCCTCAAAGCAGGGGGCGGCGTCGGTATCGATGGCGCCCGTCCAGCCCCACTCGTTGCGCAGGACAATGGTGTTCATGGCGTAGCTGGCGGACGCCCACTTCAGGCCCAGCCGCTCAAAGGACTGCATGATGCCGCCGGCCTCGGCCTCGCGGAGCGCGCCCTCAAAAGCCCGCAGGTTGCCCTCGCGGAACGCCTGCTCGGTGAAGAAGCAGGCCACGCCGTCACGGTAGAACTCCTGGTCGTTGCCCACGAAATGCTTGGCGCCCATGTGGGAGCCGGTCTTTTCCATGGCGATGGTCTCGGGGATGGAGGCCAGGTAGGACATGATGGGGCATTCGCTCATGTACTCGTAGTTGCGGCCGCCGAAGGGGGTGCGGTGGAGGTCGGCGCCCAGGCTGTAGTTGATCATGAAGCCGCTCCACAGGCCGTCTTCGCCCATGAGCCTGCCGCGCTCGGCGTAAAGGTCGGTGTTCCAGGTGGCGGTGAGGATGATTTTGGAGCAATAGCGGGTGGTGGGGGGATTGACCTGCTCGCCGTTGAATTCCACTGTGTGGGGCAGGCTGCCGCCCACGCTGTCACAGCCGTCGCCCACGCCAAAAGCGGGGGAGATATCGCCCACTGCTGGGCACTGGAAGCTCTCGGCAGTGGCGTTGGGCAGATCCTCGGGCTGGAGCTGATAGATGAACTTCTCCCAGGTCTCCCGGTCGGACAGGGGCACGTCCTTCATCAGGGCCAGGTTCAGCCCGGAGTCCACGCCGAAATTGGCGGCCACAGAGGCATAGGAGGGGGCGTTTTCCGGCTTCTCATACCACTCGCCGTCCAGGATGTCCAGCATCTCCTGGGTGGCCTCCACGGTGGTCTGCTTCACAGGGTAGGTGCCCGCCCAGTCGTTCCGGGTCAGGTAGGTGCCCGCGCCCTCGATCCAGTAGTTCAGGTCGCAGTCTTCAAACTGGTTGGAGACGGTGGCACCATTGGCCCCGGTGCGGTACTTCTCGTCGTCGAAGCCCTGGTTCCATTTATGCGTCTTGGCGGCGTCGCCGTCGGCGGTCATGCCGTTGGAAACGGCGTAGCCCTGGGCGGCCAGGACGTTGTTCAGCGCGTCGTGAGCGTCGCTTCCGATGGCCAGGTAGTGGTCGCCCTCGGACAGGATGTAGCCGCCCTCACCGTTGTGGGCAGTCATATCATAGCTGGCCAGCAGGTACTTATCAACGGTGACGGTGACGGTTTCGGAAGCGCCGGGCTCCAGCATCCCGGTCTTGGCAAAGCCGGCCAGCTGGATGGCGGATTTCTCCACCTTGTGCTCAATTTCGTAGCTGCCGTAGGGGGTCTGGGCGTACACCTGCACCACGGATTTTCCGGCCACAGAGCCGGTGTTGGTGACGGTGGCCTTCACGGTGATCTCATCCGCGCCCACGTCCACGCTGTCCAGCTTCTGCTCAAAGGTGGTGTAGGACAGGCCGAAGCCGAAGGGGAACTGCACCTCGTCGGCGTAGTTCCAGGAGGAGGCCCCGGGCAGCGCCCCGGCGGGGTCGGCGGCGTTCCCCTTGCCCATGACGGCGTCGGCGTAGCGGGTCTCATAGTAGCGGTAGCCGATATAAATGTTTTCCGCCTGGAAGGAGATGTACTCGGCCCGCTCGTCGGTTCCGATGGCGTCGTTGATGTGGTCAACATTGGCGAACAGCGGGGTGTCGGTGCCCGAGTTCACCGTGGCGGGGGCGGACAGGGAACTGGTGGCGTAGGTGTCCACCAGGCGGCCAGAGGGGTTGACCTCGCCCCGGAGGATGTCGGCCACACCCACAAAGCCCTGGTGGCCGGGGGTGCCGATGAACAGCATGGCGTCGCAGTAGGGCAGGATCTCATGGACCTCCATCTGATAGGGGCTGTTGAGCAGGACGATGACCTTGTCAAACTCCGCCCGGACCAGCTCCAGCAGGTCCTTCTCATTCTGGTGGAGGGCCAGGGAGCTCATCACAGTGACGCCGTCGTCATCCGTATCCTTCATGAGCATATCGGTGCCCTCGGCGCCCTCGCGGGTAAAGACCACGATGGCCGCGTCCTTGTAGCCGCTGGCCCAGGTGCCCTTCTGGCCCTCATAGAACGCCTTGTTTTCCTCAGTGTTGGCGGCCTTGCCTTCCACGCTGGCGCCGCCCCAGCCGCCCTGGCCGGTAGCGCGGGTGGTGGGCTGGGCCTTCAGCGCGTCCCACAGCGCGCCGTTTACCTCAAAGCCCTGGCCCTCCAAGGCGGTCTTGAGGTTGATGACGTTCAGCCCGCCGTCCGCCGCCTTGGTGCCGGCGGAGGAGCCCTGGTACACGGGGTCCACGGCGGCGTGGCCGAACAGGGAGACCTGCTTCTCAGAGGCCAGGGGCAGCGCGCCGTTGTTGTAGAGCAGCACCGCGCCCTCCCGCATCTCGTTGATGTTCTGCTGGAAGGTGGCGTCCAGCAGCGCCTGCTGGGCGGCGGGGTCGCCGAAATCGCCGAACGAGCTCTTGAAATAGGTGGTGTCGCTGGCCTCGCCGGTCTGGACCACCTTGGTGGTGCTCACACCCAACGCGCTGTTGATGTAGCTGGCGTTGGCCAGTGCCAGGCTCTGCCCGATGAGCGCAATGACAAGGATCACTGCGAACAATGAGGTGAGACCGGACCAAAGCTTTGAGTTTCTCAACTTGAATTCCTCCTCTTTCATTCTTTCTTGCGCCCCA
>CATJRT010000228.1 GCA_949742895.1 uncultured Eubacteriales bacterium
CGAAGAGCACTTCAAGGACCTGCGCCTGGAGCACGACAAGTATGATCCCGCGTACGATGATTTCGGCCATCCCTCCAACGAGTGGAGCTACAAGAAGGTCACCATCGGCACCTTCAAGCTGCCCGCCGACTTCACCTACACCAAGCAGATCGCGCACCGTGAAGACACCGCCGCCACCAAGGAGAAGGCTCTGGGCCTGCGCGGTTACGACACTTGGAGCGTGGATCACACCCTGAACTACACCAACTGGAGCTCCGCTGCCGGCGGCACTCAGTTTGCCTACAGCAGCCCCTTCGACAACGCCACTCAGATCACCGTCAACGGCTACAACGCCCGTGTGAAGAGCGACGTCTACACCCAGACTGCCGACCGCGAGGGCGTGAAGCTGGGCAACCTGTTCAGCTATGACGCCGGCACCGCCGTGAAGGACAACGCTCCTTCCCTGGCTGAGATCGCCGACCTGACCGACAACGGCGTCACCGTTGAAGTCTATGTCTGCCCCGTGGACGCCGACTTCATCACCAACGTCGTCGTCACCCGCACCCAGCTGATGAAGGTCAAGACCATCGGTTCTGACTACGTCACCCTGGAGCAGGAGAAGCCCGACAGCCGCAGCCCCCGCAAGGACGGCGACCTGGACGCCATCACCGGTTACAACGCCTTCGCTATTGACGTTGATCTGGTTGACGTGAAGGACAGCAACTATGATTGCTACAACACCCTCAAGGGTCTGAAGGCCGGCGACCGCGTGGCCGTTGTTCCCTACACCCCCGACGAGGGCAAGACCTGGGAAGCCGGCGTGGTGTACGTGCCTGAGACGGTTTCCGGCACCTTCACCAAGGTCGACACCTATGCCAACACCAACAAGCCCAAGGGCAGCGCCGTGGCCATCACCATCGGCGGCACCAGCTATCCCATCAACGAGTGGAACAAGGATATGCTGGACGTGACCGGCAACGAGATCAAGGCCACCAAGAAGGACGTCACCGCCTATCTGGCCAATGACGGCACCGTTCTGTGGGCCACCGAAATCGGCAACTCCGACGACTGGATGATCGTTGGCGATTACTACCAGGCTCCCAGCGTTGCCGCTAAGATCGGCTGGTTCGTCCATGGCTGGACCACCGGCGGCGTCGAGGTCGATCTGGACCTGGGCACCATCCGCGGCGAGGCCGAGCGCTACGCCCCCGGCGAGCTTGTCCACTATGACATCGCTCAGGGCGGCAACGGCGAGTATGAGCTGTCCAAGCCCAACTACAACCAGGTCAGCTTCAACAAGGACGGCACCAGCAACACCGAGCCCAACATGCTGGACAAGGACCGCAACTCCACCGGCGAGGGCATCTACAATGTCTCCCAGTGGGCCAACGATCTGGGCACCAAGACTCCCGCCAGGTATCAGGTCAGCAGTCGCAACAGCCTGCTGCCCCTGGAGAACTACAAGACCTATAAGCAGACCACCTGCCTGGAGAGCGCCCTGGAGCAGGTCACTCCCAGCGCGGACCCCACCGTGCCCACTCCGATTGCGAAGATTTGGAACTACAACCGCGCCCCCTATGACGGCGTCAAGTTCATCTATGTGAGCTTCGATCCCTCCACCGGCGAGGTTGAGACCATCGACTTCAAGTCCGGCGTGCAGAACGTTGAGCACGAGGACCTGAAGAAGACCAACACCACCTGGCGCAACGTCGGCACCAACGTCGACTCCTTCGTCGCCAGCCCCGCTGAGGCCTATGTCAACGATGACGGCAACGTCAAGGCTGTTGTCATCAAGGAAGACGCCGCCGAGGCGAACCTGAGCATGATCGCCTACATCACCGCGACTCCGGGCGACCGCAACTACACCAATCCCAAGGCCGGCGCCGAGGGCGACCGTCCCACCGGCACCAGCTATGCCAAGCAGTATCGCGTTGGCCCCAACTTCGATGAGGAGCTGACCGGCTGGTTCGATAAGGACTATCCCGTCAACACCGTCCTGACCATCCGCAAGCAGGGCGACCTGATCGTCGGCAAGTACTTCCACAGCAATACCTACAGCAACAGCAACCCCGACGGCCTGTATGTCAGGGGCATTCAGCCTCTGAAGACCCTGAACGGCGCCGAGAGCAAGAGCGACTTCTATGTCAACAAGAACGGCTCCAACGACAAGATTTGGACCCTGAACGGCCTGCAGTCTCTGCGCGCTGACGGCAACCCCATCGCTGTTGTCCCCGGTGGCAAGGTTGACCTGCTGAGCGACGAGTACGTCATGGGCACCTCTGCCGATGTCGACGAGAAGGGCCTGATCAAGACCGACAAGAACACCGTGTGGCTCGACATGCGCGTGGGCGGCAAGGGCGATATCAATGACCTGGACGATCTGCTGGGCTATGATAACGACACCATCGAGCTGAAGGTCCTGGTGGACGGCAACAAGAGCACCGACTACTTCCGTCACGCCTACCTGATCGCCGTGCTGAAGGCCGAGAAGCTCAACGTGGCCGCGACTCCCGACGTGGACTTCACCGTGGCTGCCGGCGGCAACGAGTACACCGCGACGGTCGACGGCAACACCTACACGTATGAGGTCCCCGCCGATACCGAGATCACCCTGATCGCGGAGGAGACTCACAAGGCCAGCGCTGTCGGCGAGCTGACCACCCTGTGGGCCAGCAAGCTCAGCACCCTGAGCAACACCACCGGCTGGATCACCAAGGTTCAGTCCAACCCCGTGGCCGGTAAGAGCGTCACCGTCACCCTGACGGTCACCAACACCGACTCCAGCAAGACGGACGGGAAGATTAAGTCCAGCGTCTACACCATCGTTCTGGTGTCCAAGGCGGATGCTCCCGCTGGCAAGGGCTCCGTGGTTGCGGCCACTGACTCTGCCAAGGGCTTCAGCGTCAACGCTGGCGACTGCAAGCTTGCGGACGGTGTGGCTACCATCGTCTTTGATATCGATCGGAACGCGGTCGAGGCTGCGAACTGGACCGATAAGGACGGAAAGAAGACCGGCTGGCTGCCTGCGGATGCGAACGGCACCCTTGACCTGGATGTCTATGTTGTCAACGACGACGGCACCAAGACCCTGGTTGACCATCAGGCTGGCGTTGCCATTGGCTCCCTGGGCTTCAAGACCCTGACCTCTACCGTTGCCGGTAAGATCAAGGAAAGCAGCAAGCTCGAAGTCAAGGTGAGCAACGTCAAGTGGAAGACTGTCAACGTGATCTTCGACATGTCCAAGTGGACTGGCAGCGCCCTGACTCCTTACACCGACGCGACGAATGCGTCTAGCACCACCACTGCTGGCGGTACGACTCCCATCAAGCTGTTCCTGGCCTCCTCTACTGAGGACGGCGGCCTGCCCGCCGGCACCGGCACCTTCAGCTTCGCCGCTCCTGTGGCTGGACAGAAGGGTGTTGCGACCTACACTGCCAACACGAATACCGCTGGTGATTCCGCGGCCACTCCCACTGTTGGCGCGGTTCTGACCGCGAATGCCCTTACCATCACCGGTGTGGACCCCGTTGAGCTGGTTGTGAACTTCAACGTCCTGCCTGCTGTCACTACCTACACGGTTGACGACGGTGCCGCTGTGAATCTGGAAGTCGGCGGAACCCAGGTTGGCTCTGCGACGGTTGCGCTCTCTGTTGACGGCGTCAACGCTGGACTCAAAGCCGGCGACAGCGTCAAGGTTGGTGTGACCGTTGGCGGATCTGGTTTGATTCCGGTCACTTCTGCTCCCATTGAGATCACTGTGACGCACCCCGATGTTCCCGGTATGTCTCTGAAGTATCTCCTTGCCAACGATGCGACTGCCACCGCCGGTGCGGCCGCTGCTACAGGCTCTGATACGTTCACGATGGTTGCCAAGGACATCGACCTGGCCGATTGCCAGATTACCGCCGCCGAGCGCACGGATCTGATGCCTACCGTGAGCAGTGTTACCCTGGAGGGTGATGCTACTCCGGGATGGAACACTGGCGATACGATTACCATTAACTTCAGCGGCGCGGTTGCTAATACTGGAACGATTGCGATCAAGAAGGCCGATGGTTCGACTGCCAGCACGGATTTGGTGACCAGCACGTCCGTTACGACTGCTGGTGTCTCCACTACCCTTGCCCTTACGACGGCTGATCTTGGTAAGGCCACTAAGGATACGGTTGCCAAGATTCTCATTGGCAAGGGAACTCTGAAACTCAGCACCGGTAGCTACGTGCAAACGAAGGATATTGTGATCACGATCAACGCTACCGATCTGGTGGACGGAAAGACGGTTCCCATTAGCAACATTTCCTATCAGTAATTCGTGCTTGAGACTTGGGCTGCGAGTCATAACGGCATGAACGTGAGGCCCCCGGACTTTTGTCCGGGGGCCTTTTTTCGCATAAACTTCCCGACTCCGGGAAACCCTACCGGCAAAGGGAGGTTTTCACATGGATTATCTCAACGCGTTTCTCTGCGGCGGCGTGCTGTGCGCCATCGGGCAGATCCTGATCGACAAGACCTAGCTGGCCCCGGCCCGTATTCTGACGGGTTACGTGGTGGCGGGGGTAATTCTCAGCGCGGTGGGGCTGTACGAGCCTCTGGCCCAGTGGGGCGGCGCGGGGGCGGCGGTGCCGCTGACGGGCTTTGGCCATCTGCTGGCCAAGGGGGTCCGCAAGGCCGTGGATGTGGACGGCTGGCTGGGGGTCCTCACCGGGGGGCTGACGGCGGCAGCGGGCGGCGTCGCGGCGGCGGTGTTCTTCGCCGCGGTGATGGCCGCCGTGTTCAAGCCCAGCGCCAAGCGGTGAAAGAGCCGCTGCCTTTTCCGGGCGGGTGCGGTATACTGGGGAAGCCGTAAGAGGCGAATGAAACGAGAGCGGCATGAGCGCACACAGCGAAACAAACCCCCGGAGAGGCAGGTTCTCTCCGGGGGTTTTTGTTCCCCGCTAACGCCAGGTTAGCGGCAGCGAGGAGGGCCGGACAGGCCCTGCATCGACTGCCCCCCGCTCAAACTACGCCGCGGGCTGGAGACATGCGTATCATACAGCCTGTACCCCTTCCGCGCAGAAGTGTCCAGCTGCGCATTTTATAACGGGGCCATTGGGTAGGGGCCGCCGCCCCCGGCGGCCTGCCGGTACAAGGATCGGGCCTCACGCCGGGCCGCCCAAGGGGGCGGCCCCTACCGGTTTCCCCCGCGGGACGGCGCCGGAAAATCCGCCAAGAATCTGTCATAAAATTGTTACACCTTTCCGGCGGAAAATCTGCTATACTAAACTCACAGATTTTTCGACAGAAAGGAACCGACGCCATGCGCCGATTGCTCATCTTTGGATTGCTCCTCCTCCTGACCGCCTGCGCCCCCGCGCCTCCGCCCGCGGAGGAGCCGCCCCCGCCCCAGCCGGAGATTCAGGAGCCGGAGCCGCCCCCCGCCCCGGTGCGCCAGCCCTATGAGATCAGGGACCCCACGGAGGAGCGGGAGGGCTATGTCCCCTGGACGGGGGTGGTGGAGCATCTGTTTTTTCATCCCGTCATCGCCTATCCGGAGCTGGCCTTTGACGGCGACAGCCAGGCCAACGGCCTGGACGATTTCATGGTCACCGTGGACGAGTACAACAAAATCCTCCAGAGCGTCTATGATAAGGGCTATGTCCTGGTGGACTTGGGCAGCGTCTGGAGGGAGGAGGAGGGGGAGGAGGGCCCGAAAATGGTCCGGAATACCCTGTATCTCCCCGAGGGGAAAAAGCCCCTGGTCCTCAGCTATGACGACACGAATTACTACCCCTACATGCTGGAAAACGGCTTTGCCCACAAGCTCGTCATAGGAGAGGACCTGAAAATCGCCTCCTGGGGGCTGGACCCGGAGGGGAATGAGGTGGTAAGCCGGGACCTGGACGCCATTCCCATCCTGGACAAATTTGTGGAAGAGCACCCGGATTTCTCCCCCTTCGGGGCCAAGGGCTGTCTGAGCCTGACGGGTTACGAGGGGATTTTGGGTTACCGCACCCAGAGGGACACCAAGGAGTGGGACGACGCCAAGGAGGCGAACCGCCAGAAGGAGCGGGAAGCCGCGGCCCCCATTGTAGAGGAGCTCCGCCGCACCGGCTGGACGTTTGGCAGCCACACCTGGGGCCATATCCGCCTGGGGGACGGGAACATGACCCGCATTCAGGCGGATACCCAGCGCTGGCTGGACGAGGTGGGCAGTCTGGTGGGGGAGACGGCGATTTTGTTCTATCCCCACGGGGAGCGCCCCGACGGCAACGATTGGACCATGACGGGCCCCGCCTTCCGGTACTTACAGGAACAGGGCTTCCGGATTTTCTGTTCCGTGGGGGTGGAGAGCTTCAGCTTTATAAAAAAGGACATCAGCGCCGTCATCTGCGACCGGCTCCACCCGGACGGCACCACCCTCCGCCACTCCCGGGACCGCTATCTCCAATTCTACGACGCCAAGGATATCATAGACTTAACCGTCCGTC
>CATJRT010000229.1 GCA_949742895.1 uncultured Eubacteriales bacterium
GAATTCCATGAACTGGCTGCACACCAGCCTGTTCCTGAACCACCCCAAGTTCCTGGAGGAGCTGGGCAAGAATATGCAGGAGTGGGGCGTGAAGCCCGAGATCGAGGCCTTTGACCCCGGTATGATTGCCAACGCCGCCTACTACCTGAAGAAGGGTGTGCTCAAGGCCCCTCTGCATTTCCAGTTCTGCATGGGCTGCGCCAACGGCATCCCTGGCAGCCTGAAGAACCTGATCTTCATGAAGGAGACCATGGACTCCCTGTGCCCCGGTTCCACCTGGAGCTGCTTCGGCGTGGGCCACTCCGCCATGGAGATGCTCTACGGCGCCGTGGCCCTGGGCGGCCACATCCGCGTGGGCATGGAGGACAACGTGATGTATGCCAAGGGCCGGCTGGCCGACAGCAATGTGCAGTTTGTGGAGCGCGCCGCCCGGGTGAGCCGTGAGTTTGGCCGGGAGATCGCTACCCCCGACGAGGCCCGGGAGATCCTTGGCCTGAAGAAATGAGCTGGGGCGTCAACCTGATGTACTACTGCTGCCCCAGGTGCGGGAAAAAGTTCAAATACGCCGAGGACCTCATCGCCTACTTCGGCGACAAGTTTGGGCTTTGCCCTGCCTGCGGCAGCGCGGGCGAGTTTGAAAAGAACGGCGCCCGTACCTTGGACGACTTCGAGTATGAGGAAGTCGAGGACTGACTGCCACCGGAGACCCAATGATTCTTTAGGGGTGCGCCGCAGCCGATTTGCGGCGCACCCTTTGTCCTGCCTTCCACCATAGAGAAGGGAGCCCGCTACATGGCATCCATCGACCGAGACCTGACCCGCGGCAGCGTGGCAAAGCAACTGGTCCGCTACGCCCTGCCGCTGGTGACCACCAGCCTGCTGCAATCGCTGTACTCCATCGCAGACTATATCGTGGCCGGCTACTGCATCGACAGCGCCAGTCAGTCCGCCATCAACAACTCCAGCTTGGTCATGAACCTGATGACCCAAATTGCCATCGGCCTGACCCTTGGCGGCAATATCCTCATCGGCCAGTATTTTGGCAGCCATGAGGATGAACCACGGAAGCAATCAGCCGGCTCGCTGTTCACCCTGTCTATGGCGGTGGGCGTGGCGTGCGCCGCGCTGTTCGCTCTTTTCTCCCGACAGCTCCTGGTGCTGCTCCGGGCTCCCGCCCTGGAGGAGGCCACGGCCTACCTGCGCATTTGCTCCGTCGGCCTGTTGCCCATCTTCGGTTACAACGCCCTGTCCAGTCTGCTGCGGGCGGTGGGCAACTCCAAAATGCCCCTGTACTTCATCGCCGCCTCCACCTCGGTGAACGTGGTGCTGGATCTGATCCTTGTGGCCGGACTGGGCATGGGGGTGGAGGGGGCCGCACTGGCCACCCTGGCCGCCCAGTGCGTGTCCTTCCTGGCGGCGCTGTCGTTCTGCTTGGCTCACCGGGAGCACCTGGGCCTGACCCACCAATATCTCCGGCCACGGGGAGAGCGGGTGCGCTCCATCCTTCGCCTGGGCCTGCCTACTGCATTCCAGTGGGCCATTGCCAGCGTGTCCTGGCTGGCGGTGGCCTACCTCATCAATGGCTACGACCTGGTGGCCTACTCCGCCGCCAACGGGGTGAGCAATAAAATCAAGGACTTCTGCCAGCTTTTTATCTCCGCCATGACTGGGGCGGCGTCCACCATGGTGGCCCAGAACCTGGGCGCGGAGCTGTATGACCGGGCGCGAGAAGTAATGCGCACCTGTATGAAAATCACCCTGCTCATGGCCACCGCGCTGATTCTCCTCTCCGAGCTGTTCGCTCCGTATCTGGCGGCTATCTTCACCCCGGATCCGGAGGTGCAGCGCTGGGCAGCGGTGAACCTGCGCATCGAGATCATCGGCCAGTGGTTCTACGCCGGGTTCTTCACCTACAACACCCTGGCCGCCGGCTGCGGGGACACTATGTTCGTCATGTGGAACTCCTTTGTCAACTGCATTATCTTTCGCTTGCTTTTGGCCATCCTCTTCAACAGTCTGTTCGGCATCTATGGCGTATTTATCGCCTGCGCCATCGCCCCGGCCAGCTCGGTGCCCATCGGCTGGTTCTACTGCCGGAAGGGCTATTGGAAAAAGAAACTTATCGCCCGCTGATTTTTCGAGAGAAGGGATATCATGTCCGCCGCTGTCCTTTCCATCCGGCTCACCATCCAGCTTGTGCTCATGGTGAGCGTCGGTATATTTGCCTACCGCATCCACATCGTCTCTGGGGACTTTGACAAGCAGCTCACCTCCTTCGTCATGAAGATCGCTTTGCCCTGCATGATCGTCAAGTCCATGATGGGGGCCTTCTCTTGGGAGGAGCTGAAAAACTGCGGACGGCTGGTGGTGATCGCACTTATCATGTGGGCCGTCACCTTTGCCTTGGGCCAGTTTGCCTACCGGCTTATGGGAAAAAGCGCCTCCGGACGGATCATGCGCTTCAGTATGATGTATACCAACTTTACCTTTGTGGGCATACCTGTCATGGAGACGCTGTACGGTGAGCTGAGTGTATTTTACTTCGTGGTGTTCCTGGTGCCCTACCGCATGATCTACTACAGCTCCGCTGAGCCGCTGTTGTCTCCCCCCGGCATGGTCCGCAAAGAGCGCACCTGGGGGGAGCGGCTGAAGGGGTGGTTTTCCCCGCCGGTGGCGGCGGTGTTCGTGGGGCTGGTGCTCTACATCACCCAGATTCAACTCCCTGCCCCTGTCGCCGGAGCCGTCAACTCCCTGGGCTCCTGCGCCTCGCCCCTGGGCATGGTGCTGTGCGGCATCTCTCTGGGGAAGTACGAGTTCAAAAAGCTGCTGCGCCCCAGGTATTTCTTCCTGCCGCTGGTGCGCAACCTGCTGCTCCCAACCCTGTTTCTGGGCCTGGCCCTGCTGACAGGACTGGAAAAGGAGCTGGCCCAGGTGGTGGTCATCTTCACCGCCCTGCCGGTGGCTTCCCTGCTGGCGGCGTTCACCATCCAGTACGACCCGGACCAGGAGAGCCAGTTCCAAGCTGCTGCTGTGGTGCTACTGTCCACTCTGTGCTCCGCCGCCACCATCCCTATGTGGGCCACGCTGGTGGGCGTACTGTGGCCCTGAAAAACCCTCTGGGCATCTTGCATTTTGTATTATATAATATTTCCGTCATATGAAGGGGGCTGCGGCCTTTGGCCCACAGTCCCGATACGAGGTGTTTGAATCATGGAAAATTCCAAACAAAAGCTGTCCATCCGCTGGTTCTACCTGGGGGTGGGCGTGGTAGCCATGCTGTTTGCCGGCATCATCTATGCCTGGTCCATCCTCAAGGACCCGCTGGCGGCTGAATTCGGCTGGCAGGACACTGACCTGGCCCTGAACTTCACCCTGACCATGTGCTTCTTCTGCGTGGGCGCGTTTCTGGGCGGTCTGGTGTCCAAGCGCATCGGCACCCGGATCTCCATCATTGTCCCCGGCCTGGTGGCCGCCGCCGGCTTGATCCTTACATCCCGGATCGCCAGCGGCAACGTGGTCCAGCTCTACGTCGCCTACGGCGTCATGGCCGGTATCGGCATTGGTATGTCCTACAATGTCATCCTGTCCACCGTGAGCGCCTGGTTCCCCGACAAGAAGGGCCTGTGCTCCGGGGTGCTGCTTATGGGCTTCGGGGCCAGCGCTCTGGTGCTGGGCAATCTGGCGGGCAGCTTCATCCGGAACCCCGCCGTTGGTTGGCGCGCCGCCTTCTCCATCCTGGGCGCGGCCTTGGGCGTGGTGATGGTCCTGGCGGGGCTGCTCCTCCGTAAGCCCGCCCCAGACACGGCCTTCCCCCAGCCCAAGGAGGCCAAGGCCGCCGGCGGCGAGCGCTTCGAGGCGAAGGACTATACCACGGCGGAGATGGTCCGCCGCCCCGCGTTTTGGCGGGCCTTCCTGTGCATTGTGTTCCTGGCGGCGGTGGGCAATTCCGTTATCAGCTTTGCCAGCCAGCTCTCCCAGTCCGTGGGTGCGGAACTGGAGCTGGCCACCACCCTGGTGGGTGTACTGTCGGTGTGCAATGGTCTGGGCCGTATCCTCACCGGCGCGTTCTTCGACGCTCTGGGCCGCCGCACCACCATGCTGGCCGCAAATGTGCTGACTATCGTGGCGGCGGCGGTCACCCTGGTATCGGTGCTGACCGGTTCCCTGCCCCTGTGCGTGGTGGGCCTGTGCCTCACCGGTCTGTCCTACGGCTCCTGCCCCACCGTTACCTCCGCCTTTACCTCCGCTTTCTACGGCACCAGGTATTTCTCCACCAACTTCGGCGTGATGAACTTTAACCTGATGGGCGCGTCCTTCATGGCCACCGCCTCCAGTGCCCTGCTCACCTCCACCGGTAGCTATCTGGCCCCCTTTGCCATGCTGCTGGTTCTGTCTGTGGTGGCGCTGGCGCTGAACCTGAGTGTTCGCCGTCCTTAAAAAACGTCCCATAGATTTCCTGTCATCATTTTTGCTCCGGCACATATACTGGTCTGTAAAGGAGCGATGACCATGAAGGACCAGAGGACGGTTCTGCCTGCCGGCGAGCCACCCCAAGATGTGGACGACCTGATTTTCTGTGAGGAGGCGGACCACTGCGTCAGCCAGAGGTAGTCCCCGGCATACCCCCGCTTTTGGGGGCGTGCCGGGGATTTTTGCCACTTTGCCCCTTTCGCCCCGGCGGAAACTGTGATATAATCAGCTTCACACGCTTGTATATTATTTGGGAAGAAAGGGTTTTTCAAATGCGAGACGACCAGAAGCGCCGTTCTGTTCTGGAGGTCGAGGCCGACGGGCTGATCGAGGGGCGCAACGCGGTGATCGAGGCCATCCGGGCCGGGACCGCCATTGACAAGATATACATTGCACGGGGGGAGACCGACGCTACCTTGGGCCACATCGCCTCCTCCGCCCGGGATAAGGGTGTGGTGGTGGTGGAGGCCGACCGGCGCAAGCTGGACGGCATGAGCCGCACCAAGAGCCACCAGGGCGTCATTGCTGTTGCCGCCATCCGGGAGTATGCCAGCGTGGACGACATACTCAATGCCGCCAGGGAGAAGGGGGAGCCCCCCCTGGTGGTGGTGTGCGACGAACTGTCCGACCCCCACAACCTGGGTGCGGTGATCCGTACCGCCGAGGCAGCGGGAGCCCACGGGGTGGTCATCCCCAAGCGGCGGTCCGCCGGACTCACCGCCATCGTGGCCAAGACCTCTGCTGGGGCGGTGAGCTACCTGCCTGTGGCGCGGGTGCCCAACCTCACCGCCCTGCTGAAGGAGCTGAAGGAGCAGGGGCTGTGGGTGTTCGGCACGGCGGCGGACGGAGGGACAAGCCTCTATCAGGCGGATTTGAAGGGCCCCGCCGCCGTCGTCATCGGCAGCGAGGGGGACGGCATGAGCCGTCTGGTCCGGGAGCAGTGTGATTTCCTGGTGTCCATCCCCATGCGGGGGCAGGTCAATTCCCTCAACGCCTCCGCAGCCGCTGCGGTGGTGCTGTATGAGGCAGTTCGGCAGCGGGGAAGCGCTAAGCCGTAGTGAGCGGTGTGACACCAGCGGCAGGAGGAACGCGAATGTCCGACAAACAGGAAAAACAGGATAAGCCGCAATACTCCGTGGAGGAGATTTTGGCGGAGTATGGATCGGGAAAGTACGCAAAACGGCCCAAGGTGGTGGAGTTCCCGGAGCCGGCACCGGCACCCAAAACCGAGGAGCTGCCCAAGCCGTCCCGGCTGAAAGAGGAGCTGTCGGTACAGGACAGAAAGCCGCCCAGGCCGGAAAAGGAGCCGTTCCCCCAGGCGGATGAGCCAATACCGGAGATTGTGCCGAAGGGGCTGGGCCGGAAGATGAAGGCGCGTCTGCACACCATTCTGCGCCGTGCAGACCACTACGCCGACCATATGTATGACCAGGCGGAGCCGGACGAGGCTACGAAACGGGCGGAGAAGTACATCCCCGGCGTGGACCGGGAGGAGGTGCCCGAGGAGGACGAGCCGCCCCGGCGGTTCCGCCGCCCCAAGGAAAAAAAGCTCCCGCCGGATACGCCCCCCGCCGAGCTGGCCGCCAAAGCCAAAAAGGGCTGGAGGGCCCAGGGCAGGCGGATGAAGGCGGCGGTGCTGCTGTCGCTGGCCGCCGTGGCCGGTTCGCTGGAGTTGTCCTTCATTCCCTGGGCGGACTGGGCGGGAAAGGCGGGGATGGAGGTCTTTCAGCTTCGCTGCCTGGCCCTCACCGGGGTGCTGCTGGTGGTGGGACTTTTGTGCCTTGAGGTGCTGGTCACGGGCATGAGCCGATTGATTACCCTGCGCCCGCGGGCAGAGAGCCTGGTTTTTGCGGCCTGGGCCTTCACCCTGGCCGACGGACTGACCGCACCCCAAATGGAGGGCCGCGCCGTCTGCCTGCCCTGCTCGGCGGTGACCGCCCTGGGGTTGGCCTTTGCTCTGTGGGGGGAGCATGAGCGCCGCCACGGGGACCGGCTGTCTGCTAGGGCTGCGGCCCCGGTGCAGAGCCCTTACATCATCACCTTAGACGATAACAAGTGGAGTGGACGGCCCGCTTACTGCAAGTGGTCCGGCCCCGCCGCGGGCTTCGGGAGCCAGCTCCAGATGGAGGACGCAGGGCAGCGGGCCTACCGGCTGGCCGCGCCGCTGCTGTTGCTGGGAGGGCTGCTGTGCGCAGTGATGGCTTCCACTGGACAGGATGCGCCGGAACGGTTTGTCTGGTCCGCCTCCGCCTGCTTCACGGCCACATCGTCCTGGTCTGCCCTGCTGGCCTACGGTCTGCCCTACCGCAAGCTGGCCGTCCGGCTCCACAAGCTGGGCGCGGCCCTGGCAGGCTGGCCGGGGGCAGCCCGATGCGGCCAGGGTGGGGTAATTGTCAGCGACCAGGACCTGTTCCCCACTGGGTCGGTTTCGGTGGCGAAAATGAAGGTGTTCGGCGGCGCGGCCACGGAAAAGGTGGTGGCCTATACCGCCACCATGCTGCGGGTGATGGACTGCGGCCTGACCCGCCCTTTCCACGACCTGCTCCGGGCCAAAGGGGCCTTTTACCGAGAGATGTCCGGCCTGCGGTGGGACGAGGGCGGCGCGTCCGGCATTATACGACGGCAGGAGGTGCTGGTGGGTACCGCCGCCTATATGCACCTGTCGGAAGTGGCCATGCCTTCGGGCTACAACATCAAAAATGCCCTGTTCTGTGCCATTGACGGTCACCTGGCCGGTATGTTCCTGCTGGATTACACCATGAGCGCCGCCGTCAATCCCAGTCTGTCCGCCCTGATGCACTCGGGTGTGTCCCCGGTGCTGGCTACCCGAGACCCCAATCTGATCCCTGCCCTGCTGGAGCAGAAGTTCAAGCTGCCGGTGGACAAGCTGGAGTTTCCCCCGGTGGGCCGGCGGCTGGAGCTGTCCCGGCGGGAGCAGGAGCATGACGACACCCTGGTGGCGGTGCTCAGCCGGGAGGGGCTTGCCGCTTACTGCGACGCGGTGGTGGGAGGCCGGAGGCTGCGCTCGGCGGCGATATGGGGGCTGTGCTTTGCCTTGGGCGGAGCGGTTGTGGGGCTGTGCCTCACCTTTTACCTGACCTCTATCGCGGCCTACGCCTCGCTGACGGCGGCCAATTTCCTGCTGTTTATGGCCCTCTGGCTGGTGCCGGAGGTGCTTATCGCTAACTGGGTGAACCAGTATTGAAAAATAAGAAGCTGTACCAATAGCCGAAGTGTGCAAATGCTGTAATGAGGCTATTGGTACAGCTTCTAAATGCTCCCGGTTCCACTGGGAGCACTTATTTTACAGAGAGGGGCGGGCCGTCCAGCTCGATGACTGCGTCGCAGGCATCCAGTACTATGGCCTGGTGGGAGGCCAGCACCACCGGAACGTTCAGCGCCCGCAGGCGGTCTATAAGCCGTCCGGTCCGGGCGGGGTCCACTCCGGCGAATGGCTCGTCCAGCAGCAGCATATCCCCGCCCAGCGCTGCGCACCGGGCCAGGGCCAGCCGCCGGGTCATGCCGCCGGACAGGGCGGCAGGGTAAGCGCCCGCCTCGCCCTCCAGCTCCGCAAAGACCAGCCACCGGGCCGCCTCCTTTCGCTGCGAGCGGGGCAATACATCCGCGATGTTCTGTGCCGCTGTGCGCCAAGGCAGCAGACGGTCCTCCTGGAAGAGGAACGCCGTCCGGGTCGGGTCCAGGCCGTCTACTGTGCCCTCCTGGGGATGTGCCAGCCCCGCCATCGCCCGCAGCAGGGTGGTCTTGCCGCAGCCAGAGGGGCCGCTGAGGGCGGTGAGCCCACGGGCAGGCAGGTCCAGGGAAAAATGGTCCAGCACCAGCTTCTCTCCATAACGAAGCGTCATATTCCGGATCTTTATCACGCTTTTTGCCCCCTTTTCTGGATAAGGCAACGCAGCAGGCCCTCCAGTGCCAGAGACAGCGCCACGATGACCAGCGTCCAAGCGAACAGCTCCGGAGTCTCCAGGGCCAGCTTGGCCTGCTGGATACGGGAGCCGATGGCTCGGTCCGGCGGGCAAAGCACCTCCGCCCCCACTCCGGACTTCCAAGCCAAGCCGAAGGCGGTGAGCACCCCGGCGGAAAAGTGGGGGCGCAGGGCGGGCAAGTATACCAGTCCCAGGGTCTTGAACCGGGAGAAGCGGTAGGCACGGGCCATCTCCAGCAGCCTGCCGTCCAGGCTGTCCAACCCGGCAGTGAGGGAGCCCCACACCACCGGCAGCACCATCAGCCCAGCGATGACCCAGGGAATGGCCGGGCGAGCCACCCACAGGTACACCAGCAGGATGAAGGACACCACCGGCGTGGCCCGCACCACCCGGACGGCAGGAGAGAGGAGCCGGTCCAGCCAAGGGGAGAAGTGGGTGAGGAAGGCCAGCGCCGTGCCCGCCGCCGTCCCCCACAGCAGCCCCAAAAACACCCGGGCCAGGGTGGCCAAGGCGGACAGCCAGAGGTCCGCCGTCCCCGCCAGGGCCAGCAGGGCGCGGCCCACCGCCAGCGGGCCGGGGAGCAGCAGTTCCCGCCCCACCCAAAGGGCCGCAAGCTGCCACACCCCCAGCCAAAAGACTGGGGGCATGACAGCTTGTAAGATTTTTTTTGTACTTTTATTCATGCGATGTGGTGTCCTTTGCCTGCAAATCGTTGCCGTGGGGAGATAAAGCGGGGCTCGCCTTCCCGCCGGCATTTTCAAGTTCTTTTTGTTTGCTTTATTCAATTCATAGGAACACAAGTTCAGCCTTGATCAAAGTTGTGTTCCCATTCATGAGAGGGAATAATCAGCGTGATAAACTGGAAGTTGTCACCCTAACACTTCCATAACTTTTTCAAATTTGTGTTGATAGAGTTTTTTGCCTCTTATAGATAATTTCTGGAAACTTCTTCGCAGTTTATCCTTTACAAACTCTCTGCCATCTTCAATTCCCAATTTCTTTTGAACATAAGCTAAATACAATAAACTGGGTACACTGTCAAAGTGCGAAATTGCATCGGCATCAGCAACGCATAATTCTTCAACACTGCTTTTTTCAAAAGATAAACTCCCTCTGTGATTTTCAATACATTTTTGCACCAACAATATCTTTTCGTCATTATAATCGTATTCTTTCAAAATATCATATGCCATTTTAGCTCCATGTATATGATGCAGCGCATATAAACGATAATCAGTAATGGAGGCAATATCATGTAACCAAGCTGCAATCATAACAATCTCCTTATTTGCCCCATACTCATCCGCTAAAATTTCTGCATTTTGAACCACCGCAGCAATGTGATAATAACACCCCAGACCAAATTCATTCGTTTCTCTTTGGCATCGATCGAATATTTCCTGTTGTAGATCCTTCAAAATATCCGTTCGCATCTGTCCCATGCGATTTTCTCCATCCTTTATGTACTTTTTGTGTACCGATCGCCGCCCGAACCCCAAAAACCGTTACAATACGAGGAGTTCGGGCGGCTGATATCTTTAACCTTCGAGAAAAAGCAGGTCAAGGGACATAGTAGATGCCGTCGTCGGGCAAAGCGCCGCCTACGGAGGCGGGGTCGAGGGACCACAGCACCGCGAAATAGTCGGAGACGGCGGGCAGCATATCCGCACCGGAGATGAAGGTCAGGTGGCACTGGGGGATGGCCTGCCTGGCAATGCCCGCGCTGGGGGCGATGCCGTATCCCGCCACCAGCTCCGCCGCTGCGTCCACGTTGTTGGTCACATAGTCGATGGAGGCCTCATAGTCCTCCAGGAAGGCGGCCACCTGGTCCGGATGCTCCTCGATGAACTGGGTGCGGGCCACCACGGCGGTCATAACGAGCTGGCTTCCGTTGCCCAGGTCGTTCCACGCCTCGGTGACGTCCACGGCCTGCCGGACCTGGCCCTCGCCCTTGGCGATGGCGGCGGTGGCGGCGGGGACGGGGAGCATGGCGTACTGGATGTCCCCGCTGAGTAGCTTGGCGCTGATCTCGCTGGCGTCGGCAAAGACGATGTTCACCTCTGCCAGGTCCATCTCTGTCTCCTGGATCAGATAGCGCAGGATATACTCCGGATTGGCTCCCTGTCCGGCGCAGTAGATGGTCCTGCCCGCCAGGTCACGGATGGAGTTGACGGTATTGCCGCCGCCTCCTTCCAGGATGTGGAGGACCCCCAGGGTGCCCAGGGCGATGGTCTTCACGTCGCCGTCGGTCTTGTTATAAAGGTTCACCGCCGCGTTGGAGGCCATGGTGGCCACGTCCAGATCGCCCTTGTTCAGCCCCGCCACCAGCTCGCTGTTGTCGGCGGCGATGGTGTACTGGTAGCTGGTGTGCAGGCTGCCGGGGGCGTTGTCCGCGCTGTCCAGCAGCTTGGCCGCGCCTACCCCGGTGGGCCCGGACAGCACCGCCAAACGCAGAGCGCCGTCGGGGCCGGCGGCAGAGGGAGCTTCCGACGGCTCCTCGGACGGCTCTTCACTGGGTTCCTCAGAGGGCTGCTGGCTGGGTTCAGTGGGCTGGAGGGATTCGCCGGTTCCCTCAGAGGGAGCGCCGCTGGGGTCCTCTGCCGCAGGCTTGCAGGCGCACAGGGCGAACGCCATGGTCAGGGCCAGCAGCAGGGCAGTCATTTTTTTTAGCTTCATGTTCATCATGCTTCCTTTCCTGGATAGGACCGGCAGCTATACAGTCCGGCCTCGTCTAAAATGCGGATGGTTTTGCCCTCCCGGGCGATGGCTCCGGCCTGTTCGAGGGCGTCAAAGGCCCGGTACAGGGTGGCCCTGCCCATGCCCAGGCGTTGGCTGAGCTGGGTGGCGGATAGGGTGACGGTTCCCGCCTCCCCGGCGGAGGACAGCAGGTACTGGGCCAGCTTGCCCTGAGCAGAGGGGCTGGACACCGCCTCCAGCCGTTGGCTGAGGAACTGGATGCGGCCGGAGAGGTAGACGGCGTAATCCACGGCGAAGTCGCCGCACTCCCGCAGCAGCAGCCGGACGCTCTCCTGGGGGATGAGCAGGGCTTCGCAGCCGGTAAGGGCGGTGAGGGTGGTGGGAGGCTCCTCCCCGCGATGGAACAGCGCCGCCGCGCCGAATACGTCCCCCTCCTCCAGCGTGGACATGAGCAGCGCCTCCCGGCGCACCTGGACGCGTCCGCACAGGACCACGCCCAAACAGCGGCGGAACCGCTCCCGACCGTAAACCACGCCTCCCTTTTCCGCCCGGAGCAGATCTGCCCCTGCCAGCGTTCGCGTCCACAGCGCCTCCGGTACCCGCCGGAACAGCGGGGG
The DNA here is from genome assembly GCA_949742895.1 of uncultured Eubacteriales bacterium. The sequence goes on from CATJRT010000229.1 coordinate 11,729, forward strand.
AGGCTGGATCGGATTCACGGGGCTGCACCTCCAAACTGTCTCGTCTGAAACAGTTTAATTCTATCAGCAGGTTTGCTCCCTGTCAAGAGCCGTTTTACCCTGCTGATATGGTTCACAAAATCTTCATGATTTCTTCACTTCGCCCCCTTGTTTTTTTCGCCAGGGTTCGCTATACTTAGTGGACGACTAAAGTTGACATAATGCGAAGACGGCGGTATGCCGTTATGTGATTAAAGGAGGCCGCTTCATGAGCCAACAAACCCGGAAAAAAGCCCCGCCCAAGTCCCCTCTCCGGCGGCTGGGGAAGGTTCTCTATATTGCCCTGTTCTGCGTTTCGCTGGTGGTCGTGGTGGGCTATGTGGCCATGCGCCTGTTTGCCCCCGCACCCACTGTCGATACGGAGGTCCGTTTGCCCATCATCGGCCCCAACGGCCCCGTAGATCCGGACGACCCGGGCGTGTCCCTCTCTCCGGAGGATTACATCACCCTCCACCGCAGGGAGGGTGTGTATACCTGCCTGCTGCTGGGCGTGGCCGACTTGGGCGGCAGCGACACCATGATGGTGGGCGTGTTCGACACCAACGACAAGACCGCCTCCCTCATCTCCATCCCCCGGGACACGGCGGTGATGTACGAGGGCCGCAAGGTGAAGATCAACGCCACCTATTCCTACGGCGGGCGGGAGGCCACCCAGGCCGCTATTGCCAATATGCTGGGTATCCCCATCGACTTCTATGTGTCGGTGAACCTGAAGGCGTTCCAGGCCATTGTGGACGAGATCGGCGGGGTGTGGTTCGACGTGCCGGTGGATATGAACTACTGGGACCCCGCCGGCGACCTGAAGATCAACGTCAAGGCGGGCTACCAGCTCCTGAACGGCTATAACGCCATGGGCGTGGTGCGCTGCCGCAGCTGCTATCCCAACGCCGACATCGGCCGCGCCGCCACCCAGCGGGCTTTTCTCACCGCGCTGGTGAAGCAGGCCGTTACCCTGTCCAACGCCACCAAGGTGACGGAGCTTATCAACATCCTGAATACATATGTGGACAGCGATATGCCGCTGAACAACATGGTATTCTTCGGCACCCAGGCGGTTGGGATGGACCTGGATACCGATCTGGCTTCCTGTACGCTGGAGGGGACGTGGATATCCCCCTTCATTTACCTGGATCAGAATGCGGTGCTGGAGCTGGTGAACGGCCTGGGCATCTATGAGGAGGAGCTGCCCATAGAGGTGCTGAACCTTGTGAGGCGGTAAACAGGTTAAATTCCGGCCCGGGAAACCGGGCCGGAGCTTTTTTGAGAGGATACATCAAATTGAACAAAATGAAGTGTTGAAGCTTGTTTATATTTCACCGCCCGATTTGAAAAAAATACCTTGACTTGTAACCATGATGTGCTATAATAAACTCAGCCAAGGGGGAGAGGCCCCCGAAAAAACAGGGAGGCGCAAAGGCCATGGCCTTTGCCCGTTATGCCACCCGGCATAACGAAGCATATTGTGGCTGCGGCGGTACGGTCTACCGCGGGAAGAGCGAAAAGGAGTTGGAAAAATGAAGAAACGGATCGGCAAAATATTGTCCCTGGTGCTGGTGCTGGCCATGGTGTTCAGCCTGCTGCCTGGTCAGGCGTCGGCGGCGTTGATTTCCGGCGAACAGTTTACGGTTAGGGTCGTAAAGGTCGTTAACGGAAATGAGGCAGATAGTGTAACACTTACACAAAAATGTCTGCAAAGCACAGGACATTCCGGGTATAACCACAGTACGAATTTGCGCACTTTGGCAAATCTGTCTGGATTCACCGGATATAAGGGCTACAACTGGAGTTCGTATACCACCGTTCCCAGCACGTATAAAAGCGGCCTTGCTCCGAACAACAACTATGCACCTGTTCATTACAACATTACGGGAAGCGCGCCTTACAAGGCAAACGAAACGCTGTTCCTGTTCTTTGAAACCAGCAAGACCTTCACCCTGAAGTACAACGCCAATGGCGGTTCCAACGCTCCTGATCAGCAGACCGCCACGTCCGCCAGCGACAGCTACACCTTCACCATTTCCAGCCAAGAGCCGACCAGAGAAGGTTATGACTTCCAGGGCTGGAGTACCAGTTCCACTGCCACCAGCCCCGAATACTCTGTTGGCGGCAACATCGAAGTTACTGGCACAACCACCCTGTATGCCGTGTGGGAACAGATCAATCAGACTAAGCCCGACGGCCCCATCCACGAGGACGACGGTGAACTGACCATTACCAAGAAGTTTGTAGGCTTGACTGCTGACCAGGTTCCTGAGAACTTCTACCTGACCTACGAAGCCAAGAGCAAAGGGAATGGCCTGTACAGCGACTCCGGCAAGATTGAACTGACCCGGAGCGACGATGGCCTGACCTTCACCGGTGTCATCAAGCTGCCCCACTGGGTTTATAATGATGTCTCTGGCATCGGATTCAACAGCACAGACGATGTGAGTGAAGACGACTACCGTACTATCGTTACTATTACCGAGCACAACGCCGCTGTGGACGGTTACAGCCAGAAAATTACTCTTCAGTATCCTGGGGATGGGAGCGTCAATGACAATGTGATTACCACCTCTCCTATCGGAGCAGCCACCACTGGAACTGGACGCACCATTACCAACACCTATACCAAAAATAGCAATCCTGGCCCCGGTGAGAGCCAGAACCCCGGTCCCGGTGAGAGCCAGAACCCCGGCCCCGGTGAGAGCCAGAACCCTGGCCCCGGTGAGAGTGGTAAGCCCGGAGAGAGCGAGAAGCCCATCCCCACGCTCCCTGTCGTTCCTGAGATCATTGTGACTCCGACTCCCAGCCAGGAGCCCACCCCCAGTCAGAACCCGACCCCCAGTCAGGACCCCACTCCTGTAGAGTCTGAGGAGCCCACCCCGGTAGAGTCCGAGGAGCCTACCCCCGTCGAGTCTGAGGAGCCAGGACCCAGCCAGGAGCCCACTCCCGTAGAGTCTGAGGAGCCTACCCCTGTTGAGTCCGACGACCCCGCTGAACAGCCCAGCGAAGATCCCGGCGAGGAGATTGAAGATCCCGACACCCCCATGGGCGAGCTGCCCGACCTCCCCGACGGCTCTGAGGAGCCCGGCGAGCCCGATGAGGACTTTGGCGACTCCGACATTCCCATGGGCGAGCTGCCCGGTGAACCCGGCGGCCCCGGTGAGGACCCCGCCCAGCCCGGCGATCCCGCCCAGGACGGCGAGCCTGATGAGGACATCGACGACGGTATGCCTCCCATGGGTGACGTACCCCAGACTGGCGACAACTTGGCCATATGGCTGGCCGCTGCTGCGGTGTCCGGCATTGGCCTGGTGGGTGTGATTGGTTCCACCCGCAAGCGTAAGGAGAGCGAGGAGGCGTAAGCCACGTTACTCTCCGGCATAAAGAGGTAAAGAGCCCCCCGTGCGCTTGCAGCGCACGGGGGGCTTTGTAGTTTGCAGGGGGTACGAAAAAGCCCGCCCGCAA
>CATJRT010000230.1 GCA_949742895.1 uncultured Eubacteriales bacterium
ACAGCATCGCCGGGCTGGAGAGCGGGACTTACACCGTGAAGGTGAGCGCTGAGGGCTACATCGAGCAGAGCGCCCAGGTCACGGTTTCCAGCAATACCATCAAGAGCTGGACGCTGGCGAAGCCCGACCCGGGAGCCACCTACACCGTCAAGGGCAGTGTCAACTATATGCCGGGCAACAACTCGCTGGCCTTCTGGACCATACTGGTGAAGAAGAATGGCGAGACAGTCCAGACCGTCGAGGGTGGCAAGAAGACCTGTGCCTTTACCATTGAGGGCCTGACGCCTGGGAAGTACACCCTTGAGGTCAGCTCCTGGAACTTCCAGACAGCGGAGCAGGAGATTGAGATTGTAGACCAGAATCTGGATGCGGTCCATATCCAGCTCTACCGGGCTGAGAAGCAGGAGTGCGGCGTGGTGCCGGGCACCGTCTTCTATGAGCTGGACGGCACCGAGCTGCACATCACCGGCGAAGGCGCGATAATCGACTGGGCCAAGGTCACTTCCAGTTATGCCTTTGACGACCTGGCCACCATTGTCCCCTGGGGCAAGACGAAGTTGACCAAGGTGACTATCGACGAGGGCGTGACCAGCATCGGCAATAAGTCCTTCTCCGGACAGCACGCTCTGAAGGAGGTCAACCTGCCCAGCAGCGTGACCAGAATTGGCAATGATGCGTTCAATGACTGCTACTATCTGGAGTACCTCTCCATCCCCGCCGGTGTGACGGAGATTGGCGACAGCGCCTTCGAGGGCTGCACCAAGCTGAACAATGTGACGCTGCCTGCGGGGCTGACGGAGATCGCTAGAGAGGCGTTCTACAAGTGCCGGGCGTTCACCGCGATTGTCATCCCCGATGGCGTGACCAAGATCGGCAAATCCGCGTTCTCCAGCTGCAACAACCTTGCGTCTGTCAGCTGGGGCAGTGTGAAGGAGATTGGCGAGAGCGCGTTCTCCGGGTGCAGTGCTATTACCAGCGCTGTACTGCCGGAGACGGTGACGATTCTCAACGACCAGGCCTTCTACGGAACCGGTCTGACCAGTATCGTCATTCCTGACGACGTGGCGCTGCGGAACAAAGTGTTCCAGAATTGCTACAATTTGGAGAATGTGGTACTGCTGGGCGAGCCGCACCTGACATGGACCGACAAGTCCGGCTACGGCGAGAGCTCCAACAGCGTGTTCCAGGAGGTCTACAATTACGACCACCCGTTGTTCATCTACGCCAGCGGCGACGCCTGGATGGCGAAGCTGGCGAAGATGTCCACGACCGGCGTCAAGACCTACTACATCGCCAACCTGGACGGCGGCGTGCTGGACGGCACCTTCGAGACCGGCAAGCTGGCCACGCCCACAAGGGAAGGCTACACCTTCCAGGGCTGGAAGGATGCCGAGGGCAATGGCCTGACTGCCGACACCCCCAGCGGTACTGTCTTCACCGCGCAGTGGAGCGAGGGGCCCCAGGAGCCCGAGTATATCGCCCAGGGCGAGTGCGGCAAGATCGAGGAAACGGTCTTCTATGGCCTGACCGCAGATGGCGTGCTGCATATCTGGGGCGAGGGCGAGATGAAGGATTATGCGCAGTTGCCTGGCGGCGACTACAAAAAGGGGCCCGAGTATGACAAAAGGTCTCCTTGGATCGCTTACAACCTGTCATATACCTCAGTGGAGATCGGGGAAGGTGTGACCAGCATTGGAACTTATGCGTTCCAGATAGCCGATCCCAAGTATGGTTCCACGAATCCCAATCTCCAGAGCATCACGTTCCCGCAAAGCTCGCTGACCAAGATCGGCAACGATGCCTTTAGAGACAGCAATTTGACTGGAGAGATTGTGATTCCCAACAGCGTGACCAGTATTGGAACAAGCGTGTTTATCGGTACCAAGATCACCAGTGCGGTTCTGCCTGAGGGCATCACAGTCGTTCCCAAGTCTCTGTTCAGCGGCTGTGGGCAGTTGACTGATGTTACTATCCCCGAGGGTGTGATTATCATTGGGGAGCGCGCGTTTAACGGATGCGGCGCTCTGACCAGCGTCACGATCCCCAACACGGTGACTACCATCAACAGCAGCGCGTTTGCAGAGTGCGGTCTGACCAGTGTGACCTTACCCAATTCCGTCAAGACGCTGAACAACACCGCGTTCTGGAATTGCCCGAACCTGGAGAGCGTGGACCTTGGCAGCGTTCAGACGATCAATAACCAGGCGTTCCAGAATTGTCCCAAGCTGACCACCATTGAACTGCCTGCGACTCTGAAATCGCTGGGTTCGGCATTTAGAGGCACAGGTATCTCCAGCATCACGGTCCCGGACGGTGTGGAACTCAAGTCCCAGGCGTTTGATCAGATGGCCGCCCTGCGCAACATCATTCTGCTGGGTACGCCGAAGCTGGCGGGTTCTAACGGCGGTTCCTTCGGCTGGATGAGTTCAATGGGCGAGAACATCATCTTCTATGTTGGCAGTGAAACTCTGGCTGAGGCCGTGGGTGCGGAAGCTGAGATAGGCCTGAAATTTGGATATAAGCCAGATGTCTCAGATATCTTCTACTACATCGCCAACCTGGACGGCGGTACCTTGACCAAGGAAGTTGCTCCCGGCAAGCTGGCTCCGGCGGCGAAAGAGGGCTACGTCTTCCAGGGCTGGTACAACGGCGACAATGCCCTGACGGCAGATGAGGACGGTTACTATGCGATTCCTGCGGGAACAGCGCGCGGCACCGTCTACACCGCCAAGTGGGAGGAGCCCAAGGTCTACCACACCGTGACCTTCGATGCCGGCAGCGGCACGCTCGACGGCGCAGCCACCGTTATGGTTGAGGAGGGCCAGACGGTCGAGACCCTGCCCACCGCGACCCGCAGCGGCTACGCCTTCAAGGGCTGGTTCAACGGCAGTGACGAGTTCACCACCGAGACTCCTGTGACAGGTGATATCACTGTCACTGCCAAGTGGGTGCAGCTATTCAATGTTACTATTGAAGATGGACACGGCGGCGATATTTTCAAGACGGTCCGTCTTCCCAACGTTGAAGCGGGTACGACAGTTTCCGCTGGTGACATTGATGAAATCATCGCTAAGGGTGAGGCGATGGGCTGGAAACTCCTGGGCTGGTCTGTAAAGAGCAGTAATAACCCGGTTGCCTATCAGCCTCACGAGCCTCTCAAGGTGATAAATAAAAACTCTATCAAATTCTATGCTAAATGGGAGCTGATCCCCACGACCCCGGTATTCCCTTCCGGTAGAAATATTCATATTGATATCCGGGATGAGAACAATGGTCTGCTGACTGCCACTGGGTTTACCAGTGAGGATAACGTAGACGGCAGATACTTCACCCTGGGCGAAGTGATCAAAAATGACGGAACCAATACCAAAGCTCCTGTAGCGGACTATCCCTATCAGTGCACGCTGACATTGCACACAGAAGCTATGATTGCCCGTCATTCCGCGACAACCGGCATCCGTGTTCTGGACGGCGAAGCACATCCGCAGATCACCCTCTACTGCCGCGGCAGTGACGGCCGCTGGGCTACCTGGGTTGATGGAGTTGGTCCTTACTCCTACGTGGTAAACTATACCATCAACCTCAAGCTGCCCAGCTACACCGTGATCGTAGACGGTACGGAGCACACGGTCAAGCACGGCGACACCCTGGCTGGCGTCCTGCCCACCGAAGATCCTACCCGCGAGGGCTACACCTTCCAGGGCTGGTATGATGGCGAGACCGAGGTCACCGCTGACACCAAGGTCACCGGCGACATGGACATCGAGCCCAAGTGGGAGATCAACAGCTACACCGTGACCGTTGACGGCACGGAGCACACGGTCGAGTACGGCAGCACCCTGGGCGGTATCCTGCCCGCCGATCCCGTCCGCGAAGGCTACACCTTCCTGGGCTGGTATGACGGCGATACCCGGGTCACCGCTGAGACCGAGGTCACCGGCGACATGACCATCGCCGCCCGCTGGACCCGCAACGCCTATACCGTGACCGTTGACGGCGTGGGCTACGCGGCCGGCTACGGCGACACCCTGGCCGGTATCCTGCCCGCCGATCCCGTCCGCGAGGGCTATACCTTCCTGGGCTGGTACGAGGGCGATACCCGCGTCACCGCTGCGACCCAGGTCACCGGCAATATGACCATTGCCTCCCGCTGGGCCCGCAATGTCTACACCGTGACCTTTGACGCCAACGGCGGCGTTTTGACCGGCGAGGCCGCTGTCTCCGTCGCCCACGGCGAGACCGTGGCGGCCCTGCCCGCCGTCAGCCGCATGGGATACCTCTTCAACGGCTGGTTTGTTGGCGAGGCCCCCTTCACCGCTGATACGGCGGTCACCAGCGACGTCACCGTTACCGCCCGCTGGATCCTGAACAGCTCCGGCGGCGGCGTGGTCACCCCGATCACCCCGGTTACTCCGAATACCCCCGCTGCCCCCAGCAACCCCGGATCCGTGGAGATCGACACCCCTGACGTGCCTCTGGCCGAGGTATCCGTTTCCACCATCTTTACCGATGTGGACGCGGACCGCTGGTACACGGAGTCTGTCCAGTACGTCTATGACAAGGAGCTGATGGGCGGCGTCACCGCCGACAGCTTCGCGCCCGGCATGAACATCACCCGCAGCATGATCGCCACCATCCTCCACCGCATGGAGGGTACGCCCGAGGCCGGCGAGAGCGGCTTCACGGATGTGAAGGCCGGCGCGTGGTACGAGAAGGCCGTGGCCTGGGCGGCTGAGAACGGCATCGTCAAGGGCTACGGGAATGGCCTGTTCGGACCCGAGGACGACATTACCCGTGAGCAGCTGGCGGCGATCCTCTACCGCTACGCCGAGAGCAAGGGCTACGACGTGAGCGCCCGCTCCGACCTGTCCGGCTACGTGGACGCGGACGAGATCCACGACTACGCGGCGGAGGCCATGTCCTGGGCCAACGCAGTGGGCCTCATCACCGGCACCACCGGCTCTGCCCTGAACCCGAGAGGAAACGCGACCCGCGCTGAGGTGGCCGCCATCCTCATGCGGTTCCACCAGAGCTACGTGGAGACCGGGGATGCGGACAAGTAAGCGGTAAGAAGGGTTGTGCGCGTCCGCTGACGCATTGACCTAGTGCCGGATGCCCGCCCCGGCGGGTTCGCCGGGGCGGGCATGTGGTACGCGACGGCGAGATATTCCATAGATGGGATACCTCCGATGACAATAACGCTTGAACGAAACCCCCGGCAGCCAGCCGGGGGTTTCGCCTGTCTCGCGTCAAAGCCGCGATGAGAGGCGCAGAGAGACACTTTTGGGTGATAACGTCCGTTTTTAAGGAAGGACTGAATAAATCCCCGCCCCCACATTTCCCTCGCTTTCCTAGGGCGGCTGTGGTATGATAAACTACACCGCCAAAACCGCCTGAAAGGAAAGAGGGCCGCACATGAACAGACCGATTGCCGCCGCTGGCTGGTCCAGGGCGTTGTTCTACGTCCTTCAATTCACCTGGGGCCTGCCGGTCAACCTGGCCGGGCTGGTCCTCTTCCTCTGCTGTAGGGGCGCCCGTCATGAAATGTTCCACAACAGCGTTGTGACCTATCTGCCCGGGAATTCCGGGGGGCTGTCGCTGGGGATCTTCCTTTTTATCAGCCGCCAAAACGCAGGTGTCCGCCGCCTCTGCGTCCACGAA
>CATJRT010000231.1 GCA_949742895.1 uncultured Eubacteriales bacterium
CAATCAAGCGCATGATCCCCTACAAATAATTTTGCTTCCCCTTCGGGGAAAGCAAAAGATTTTTCACACCTCCCAGCGGAGGTGTAAAAGAAAACTTTTACTTTTCACTCATATATAGGAGGCTGAACGACAATGGCAAGAGTCAAAGGCGCAATGATGACGCGCAAGAGAAGGAATAAGGTCCTCAAGCTGGCCAAGGGCTGCTGGGGCGCCAAGAGCAAGCACTTCAAGATGGCCAATGAACAGGTGATGAAGTCCCTGCAATACGCCTATGTGGGCCGCCGTCTGAAAAAGCGCGACTTCCGTCAGCTCTGGATCGCCCGCATCAGCGCCGCTTGCAAGCTGAACGGTATGAATTACTCCACTTTTATGCACGGTCTGAAGCTGGCTGGCGTGGAGATCAACCGCAAGATGCTGGCCGAGATGGCCGTCAACGACAAAGCCGCCTTCACCCAGCTCACTGAGCTGGCCAAGGGCAAGTTATCCTGAGCGTGATACTCACACAAAAACTGCGTCCGGGTCATAGACCTGGGCGCAGTTTTGTGATATTCTGTAGAATATATAAGGGAGAGGGGAGCGAGTAGGAAACTGCACAATGGCGATACCATATTTTCAATGGTAAGGCCGGATTTGAAGAATATTGCGTATATTGATGAAACGATATCAGACTCTATTGCTTCAACAGGTTTTTATATCTTGCACACCAAGAAAAAATGTGAATAATCGCTATACTTACTATATGCTGATAAGCCCATATGTGGTTGACGGCTTAAATTCCTTTATGAAAGGTGACAACCCTCCATCTATTCGCAAGGATGATATGGAACGTTTTCCGTATCCAATTTCTCTTCTTCCCAAACAGCAGCGCATTGTTGCCTGCATTGAAACCCTGTTTGCCAAGCTGGATCAGGCGAAGGAAAAGGCACAAGCCAAAGAAGCCGCCGAAACTGTCCTCGCCCACATCGACGCCATGAAAAAAGCGATTTTAGCCCGTGCGTTCCGTGGTGAGCTGGGCACCAACGACCCCGCCGAGGAAAAGGAGGACCTGCCATGCTGAACCCGCCGCGTGCCGGGTGGGACAGGCCGTCCGGGCGGAGTTTTTAGAGGGCTATCAGCAGAACATGCAAGGGGGAAGCCGCCATGTCCGTTAGCCGACAATTTCAGATGGTCTACCTCCTGCTGGAGCGGGGCCGCATGACCGCCGGAGAGCTGGCCCGGCGGCTGGAGGTGTCCCAGCGCACGGTGCTGCGGGACGTGGACGCCCTGTCCGCCGCCGGGGTACCGGTCTACACCAGCCAGGGCCAAGGGGGCGGCGTGGCCCTCATGGACGGCTATGTGCTGGACCGGGCCGCTTTCACCGAGGAGGAACAGCGCCAGCTCCTCACCGCCCTGCAAAGCCTGCCGGGACAGGAAGGGGAGCAGGCGCTGACCAAGCTGTCCGCCCTGTTCCACCGTGGGGAGGAGGACTGGCTTCAGGTGAACCTGTCCCGCTGGGGAGCGGCGGACTGGGACAACGAAAAGTTCCGGCAGCTTAAGGGGGCCATTCTGGAGCGGCGCATGATCCGCTTCACCTACGCTGGCTCCTACGGTGGCACCCGCCCCCGGCAGGTACTCCCAGCCCGTCTGGTGTTCAAGGGGCAGGCATGGTATTTGCAGGCCCTGGACCTGGAGCGGGAGGCTTACCGTACCTTCCGCCTGTCCCGCATCCTGTCACTGTCCGTCACGGACGAGGTGTCCCACCGCCGCCTGGAGCCGCCGGATATCGAGTTTTCCGGCGACGTGCCGCCCCTGTTCCGGGTGGAGGTCCGGCTGCGGTTTGTCTCCTGCCTGGCCTACCGGGTATACGATGAGTTCGACCAGCACTGCGTCGCTCCCCAGCCCGACGGCTCTCTGCTGGTGGAGACGGTGATCCCTGAGGACCAGTGGCTGTATGGCTATCTGCTCAGCTTCGGCGCGGGGGGAGAGGTGCTCTCCCCCGCCTCCCTGCGGATGCGGCTGGCCGTACTGGGCCGGGAAATTTACCGCGTCCATTCCGAACCTGACACACCCTGTCCTGTTTCCTGTGATATCATAGGACCATCTCAAACAGAGGAGGTCCCAACGATGGAAGACTATAAAAACATGAGGTTCTGCCAATCCTGCGGAATGCCCCTGACTCCCGGCGTGGAGCTGGGCACCGAGGCAGACGGTACGCCCAACCCCGATTACTGCGGCTACTGCTACAAGGACGGCCGGTTCACCGGAGAGATGACCATGGAGGAGATGATCAACTTCTGCGTCCCCATGATGGTCCAAGGCAACCCCGGCATGACCGAGGAACAGGCCAAAGCTCAGATGCACCAGTTTTTCCCAATGCTGAAACGTTGGAAAAAATGAACGCTGAGCCGTTGTAAGCGGCGCACAGTAAAAAGCCCCCGGACATCCGTCCGGGGGCTTCGTCTTTGTCTCTGCGCCGGTTCAGCCGTCCAGCGTCACCGGGGCCTTGGGCGTGTTAGGCTTGCGGGCGGTGGTCTTGCCCTCCGTGCGAATCTCACCGGCGGCTACCAGCGAGCGCTTGGTCAGCGCCGGACCCACCAGCTCGTACACCAGTACGGAAAACAGCACCACATTGCGCACCACCTGACCGCCGGCAAGCTGCTGAGCAGTGAGGGCCATACCCAGCGCCACCCCCGCCTGGGGCAGCAGGGTGATGCCCAGGTGCTTTTTGATGCTGTCGCTGCACCCGGTAAGGGCACAGCTTCCATAAGAGCCCACGTACTTACCCAGCGAGCGGAACACAATGTAAACCAACCCGATGAGCAGCACCAGCGGATTGGCCAGTATCTCCAGGTTCAGCTCCGCGCCGCTCAGTACGAAGAATAAAACGAACAGTGGCGCTGTCCAGCCGTCCACGCGGCCCATCAGCTCCTCGGAGAAGTCACAGATATTGCAGAATAGCGTGCCCGTCATCATGCACACCAGGAGCAGGCTGAACCCGCAGTGGATGCCCGCCACCTCAAACTCCAGAGAGGACAGACCCACGGTGAGCAGCACGAAGCCGATGGAGATGGACAGGCGCTTGCTCCGGGAGTGAAAGAACCGCTCCACGAAATCCAGTACCCAGCCCGCCAGCGCACCCAGCGCCAAGGACAGAACAATTTCCACCACTGGCTCCACCAGTACGGTGAGGATGCTGATAGACCCGCTCTCCAGGGCGGAGGCCACTCCAAAGGAGGCAGAGAACAACACCAGGCCCACTGCGTCGTCAATGGCCACCACCAACAGCAGTAGCCGTGTCAGCGGGCCGTCCGCCTTGTACTGCCGCACCACCATTAGGGTAGCGGCAGGGGCCGTAGCGGCGGCGATGGCGCCCAAGGTAATGGCAGAGGAGATGGAAATCAGCTCCGGATTGATAAAGTGCAGCGCCACCAGGGCCAGATCCACCAGGGCGGTGGTGAACACCGCCTGAAAAATGCCCACGGTGATGGCCTGTTTACCCATACTTTTAAGCTGCTCCAACCGGAACTCATTGCCGATGGTGAAGGCAATGAAGCCCAGTGCCACCTGGGACACCACGTCCAGAGAGGCCACCTGCTCGGCAGAGCTGAACCCAAGCTGGAACAGGTCCAACGCTCCAATGCAGTATGGCCCCAGCAGCAGGCCGCAGATCAGGTAAGCGGTCACAGCAGGCAGGTTCAGCTTCTTGGCCAGTCGGGACATCAGCAGCCCACCCACCAGGGACACGGACAGTTGAATCAGAATTTGCATAAAGATACCTCGCTCTCTCTACTCGCAACTCGGACTAATATAGCACTATGCCGAAAAAATAACAATGTTAAAATTAGACAAAAATCCGGGCAGGGAATTCTATTCCCCGCCCGGATAAGGTCATTGACTTTGGGACCGCGCAGCCCATCTGCTTATTGCAGGGATTCCCTGCGGTCCAGCTTGTCTCCGCAGCCGTCCAGCGCCCCCTGTCCACCGATGACGCAAACCACGGACTGCCGACACAGCTCGTCCAGCACCCGGCTGAAGTCCCGAAGCTGGTCCACAGTGGTGTGAAGCGCTTCCGTGCGCAGCCGCTGGCGGTCGGCCTGGGTCCTGCCGCTGAAGTACATCACAGCCGCCTGGGCCCCCTCGGCCCTTGGGGTAAGCACCGGCTCCATCCCCCCAATGGTACTGATGATATACTTATCCGGTGCCTCGCCGCTGGCGCAGAAGGCCCGCAGAGCCTCTCCCGCACCGTTGAAGCAGTCCAACGTCTGGCCGCACCGGGGGTCCCGGTAGGAAGAAAAGGCCGCATAGCCATCCTGGCGCACGGTCAGGCCAGTGCCATAGGCTCCGCCCTTCACCCGAACGTTGTCCCACAGGTAGCCAAAGGTAAGCATCTGGGCGGCTACCAGACCCGTGCCGGAATAGGGCAGGCCCACCTGGTCCAAATCGCCGCACAGGGCGGCAAAGCCCACGTCCGCCGGGATGAGGATGCCCTCCGCCGCGCCGTCGTTCACGGGGTAGTCCGCTGCCGCGCTCACCGCGCCTGGCCGGACGGGCAAATCGGACAGCACCCGAGCCAGCCAGTCCCGGTCCATGGCCCCGGTGAGGCTGAGCACCACCCGGTCCCGGATGAACAGCTTCCGGGCCAGCTCCGCCAGCTCTCGGCACAGCGCCCCACCGCTTTGCTCAAAGCCCCGCTCCGCCTGCTGGAGCCAGCGAAGCTGCCGGATGCCCTGCAAAGCGTCGTCCACCGCGCCCTTGGCGCTGAGGGACGCCGCCGCCCTCCGGGCGGCAAAGGCGTTGCCCTGGCCCACCACGGCCTGCTCCAGACCGATGCGCCGCTGGCGCAGCAGGTCCAGCACTGCCTTTTCATCGTCGAACCGGGTGGTCTGGAGCACCTCGGCCAGCAGCTCCGCTGCCTCCGCCTTCCGCCGGTCCAGCAGGGCCATACCAACGGTGAGGCAGGGTGTGCAGTGCCCGCTCTGCCCTTGCCCGGCGTGAGAAACCGCCGCCGCACCAAAGCTGCCCAGCTGCTCCTCCAGCAGGCGGTGCAGCTCCAAGGCGTCGTACTTCTGCGTGGTTAGCTTGCCTAACAGCAGCCCCAGCAAAGGGATCTTGCAAAGCTCGTCCAGCGTCAGGTCGTTCATGGTGAAATGGAGGTCCAGATAGACGATGCCTCCGGTATCAACGTCCTGGTGGAGCACCACCGCGCCGTCCACCGCATCCTGACGGCTATGCAGGGCGGGGGCCTCCTCCGGGATATCATTAAGCGACAGCACCGGCAGGGTAGCCAGCTCCTCCGGGGTGTCCTCCCGCTCCTGACGCTGGCGCAGAGCCTGGAACTGCTCCATCACCTGCTCCGCCTGGGCAGCGGACCATTCCGCCTTCACCCCCGCCAGCCGCGCCCGCTCCACCTGACGCTTCTCCTCTCCCAGGGTTTTGGAGGGGATCATGCACAGCCGCGCCTGATGGGGGTTGTCCAGCAGAACCTCCCGCAGCAGCTTTTCAAACCAGCCCTCGTCCACCTTGGCTCGAAGTGAGCGAAACAGCTCGTCACAGCCCAGGTTTTGGGCGGGGTCGCCGCCATACAGCCAACTCTCCATAATGGTGAGGGCGTAGCCCAGTCCCCGCGGCATCCGGCCAAAATCCATCTCCCGTGCGTTGAACTCCATACGGTTGAGCACTGCGTGGAGCTGGGCACGGTCCAGCCCGCCGTCCGCCAAGCCTCGAAGGGTATCCTCCACCACCTGCCACACAGCATCCTTGTCCTCTGGACGGACGTTGCGCACATCCAGCAAAAGGTATTGCTGCTGCTGGCCGTCAAGGTTCACTAGTTCTACCTCCTGAACCAACCCCCGGTCCAGCAGGGCCTTCTTCAGCGGTGCAGTATTGGAGCCGCACAGCACCTTGGCCAAGGCAGAGCAGGCGGTGTTCCTCTCCCGCTGGTCGAAGCCGGCGGTCACCCAGCCCCCGGCCAGGATGAGCTTGTTGGAGGCATCCTCCTCCGGCCCGATCTCATAGGAAACCGTCTCCTCTGCCGGATGCACCGGAGCCTGCATGGGGATGTCCGCGTCCACGTCCAGCCGGTCGTACTGCGCCAGTACGCCGTTGATCTTAGCCAGCACCCGGTCCAGGTCCACCGTGCCGTCCAGCACAATGCGGGAATTGGAGGGGTGGTAGA
Organism: uncultured Eubacteriales bacterium; assembly: GCA_949742895.1. The sequence continues at coordinate 6,155 of CATJRT010000231.1, forward strand.
ACCGGGCGTGGCTGGCCAGATAGTTCTCATAGGTCAGTCCGGTGATGTGGTCCGGGTGCCCGCCAGACTCGCAGCTGTAGCAGTTGTCCGGGAAGAGCAGGCGGTTCAGTCCGCTCATCAGCACCGCGTCCGGAGAGGCGTAGGCTCCCTTCATTTCGTTATACACTACGCCGTTGCAGGTCAGCTCGCCCTCCGCGCTGCCCAGCTCATAGTGCCAACCCTCCTGACGGAAGGCGTGGGGGTTGTCCACACTGAGGGGGTGGAACACAGCGTCCAGATACACGTCCACCAGGTTGAGAAAGTCCTGGTTGTTCCGGGAGCAAAGGGGATACATGGTTTTGTCAGGGAAGGTGAAGGCGTTGAGGAAGGTCTGAAGGGAGCTTTTCAACAGTTCCACAAAGGGCTCCTTGGTGGGGTACTTCCTGGAACCGCACAGCACAGAGTGCTCCAGAATGTGGAACACGCCGGTGTCATCCTGGGGAATGGTCTTAAAGGCAATGGCAAAGGTCTTGTTGTCATCAGCCCGGTCCAGCCAGACAAGCTCCGCCCCGGTCTTTTCGTGCTCCATGCGATACAGTGTCGCTTTGATCTCCGGCACAGGCCGGACCTCCCGGACGGCAAAGCCGTGCAGCCGGGTCTCTTTGGTCAATTCCATCTGTGCTTCCTCCTTCATTTTAAAAACCGGCGGATCAGCGTTTCCTTGCCCCTGCCGTAGGGCTGATACCGCATAGGCAGGTCAAGCCATGTCTTTTTGTCCACAATGCTCTTGGTATGGGAGAAGGTATCGAAGCCCGCCCTGCCGTGATAGGTTCCCATGCCGCTCTCCCCAAAACCGCCAAACCCCATCTCGCTGGTGGCCAGGTGAATGACCACATCGTTGATGCAGCCGCCGCCGAAGGAACACCGGGCAGTAACCAGCTTCGCTGCGGTGCGGCTGCGGGTGAAGATATACAGCGCCAGCGGATGGGGCCTGCTTTCAACCTCCGCCATAGCCTCCTCCAGCGTATCATAGGTGAGCACAGGCAGGATGGGGCCAAAAATCTCCTCCCCCATCACCGGGTCGCCGAAGGTCACGTTATTCATCACCGTGGGTTCGATTTGCAGCGCCGCTCGGTCCACTCCGCCGCCCCACGCCAGCTTGTCCGCATCCATGAGGCCTTCCAAGCGGTCAAAGTGCTTCTGATTGACGATTTTACCATAGTCAGGGTTTTGAAGAGGCTCATCTCCGAACTGCGCCCTGATTTGGGCCTTCAGCTCCTCCACCAGTTCATCCTTGATCCTGCGGTCACAGTAGATGTAATCCGGGGCTACACAGGTTTGGCCACAGTTCAGGTATTTGCCAAACACAATTCGCCTTGCTGCCAGCTTCAGGTTTGCGGTCCTGTCCACAATGCAGGGGCTTTTGCCCCCCAGCTCCAGGGTCACTGGGGTGAGGTGTTCCGCCGCCCGGCGCATGACCTCCTTCCCCACCTCCTGGCTGCCGGTAAAAAAGATGTGGTCAAACCGCTCCCCCAGCAGGGCGGTGTTCTCCACCCTGCCGCCGGTAACCACTGCCGCATACTCCGGCGGAAAGCACGTCTCCACGATTTCCCGGATGATTTCGCCTGTGCTTGGAGAGTAGGCGCTGGGCTTGAGCACAACCGTATTCCCTGCGGCAACGGCGTCGACCAGCGGGTCGATGGTGAGCAGGAAAGGATAGTTCCACGGGCTCATCACCAGCACCACCCCCTGGGGCGAGGGCTTCTGATAGCTGCGGGCATGAAACTGGGCCAGCGGGGTGCGGACGGTTCGCTCCCGGGCAAAGGCCCTGGTATGGCCTTGCATATAGCTCAGCTCACCCAGCGCCAGTCCGGTTTCGCACATATAGCTTTCCGTCCTGCTCTTGCCCAAATCCGCTTTCAGGGCGGCGGCAATCTCCTCCTCCTGATCCTGAATGCACCGCTTTAATCGGGCCAATGCCCGCAGGCGGAAGGTCACGTCCTGCGTGACCCCTGTGCGGAAAAAGGCCCGCTGCCGCTCTACGATCGCTTTAATTTCGCCCTCCGTCATGGCGGCTCCCTCCGTTTCGTTGACAAACTACCCAGTAAATGTTAAAATATCATGCTTCTTCATCCGCCTGCGCAATCCCGCCGCAGGCCATGGGCAGGGCGCAGGTCAAGTTCCTGACAAAGGTCTCCTGCTGCTCCCCGCCGAACTCACCATCCACCGTCCAGGCTACAGGCCGGTCGCAGGTAAACGTGACCTCGCTGGCGGAAAAGCCCTGCACCGCCCCCCCCTCCACAATTTGCAGGGTGGTCAGGGCGGTGAAAATGGACTGCCAGTCCTTTCCGTTTTGGGGCTGACGGATCAATAGCACCTCGAAGCGTCCATCGTCCAGCTGTACCTTATCCTTGGGCAGGTTCACCAGACCTCCTACAGACACGGTATTGCCCACCATGCCATAGATAAAGTCCCCCTCTACCCGCCTGCCGTCGCCGTTAGTCACTGTCATGTGGTAGCTGGGGATGTTGGCCAGCTTGCCCGCGCCCTCCAGAATATACGCAAAATGGCCCAGCAGGTTTTTATTGGCCTGAGGTGTGGAGTAGGACACGTCGGTAAACAGCCCAAAGGCAGCCACATAGGTAAAGGGCCGTCCCGAGGCTTCCCCTACGTCAATGAGCCTGGGCTTTCCAACCCCTGCCACCTCCGCCAGCTTCTTCACTGTTCGGGGCAGCTCCAGCGTACGGGAAAAATCGTTGGTGGTGCCCGCCGGGATATAGCCCAGCACAGGCCGGCGGTCCGGCTCCAGGGACAGCAGCCCCCGCACCGTCTCGTTTAGGGTGCCGTCTCCTCCGCTGCACACCACCCGGTCGTAATCCGCTCCGTGTTCAGCGGCGGTGCGTGCGGCGTCCCCCGCCTCCAGGGTTGGATGGACGGTGATCTCATAGCCCTGCTGGGCAAAGACCACCAGCACCTCGGACAAATTGAGCCGCGCCTTCTGGCGTCCGGCAGTGGGATTGTAGATGTATAACAGGCGTTTCATTTGTCGGTCACTTCCAAACTCTGTGAATTCGGCAATATTATACCCAAATCGGAAGAAGAATACAATGGATAAACTGTAAAACCCGATGCTTGCCAGCAAAAAAACTTCGGACTATAATGGTGTCCAGCGCTCTGCGGCGCTTTCCCACAAAGGATGTGAAGCCAATGAATCGAAACTCTCTGGCCGCCGCCTTCCCTTACACCGTTCCAGTGCTGATGGGCTACCTGTCCATTGGCATAGTGTTTGGCTGGATGATGTCTGCGGCGGGCTTCGTCCCGCTGTGGTCGGTGGCTATGTCCCTGACCATCTACGCAGGCAGCGGTCAATACCTGGGGGTAGATCTTCTGTCCAACGCCACACCCTTGGCCGACGTGGCCTTTCTCACCCTCATCATCAACTTCCGCCACCTGGTCTACGGCCTGTCCATGCTGGAAAAGTTCAGGGGCATGGGCTGGCGCAAGCTCTACATGATCTTTTCCCTCACCGACGAGACCTATGCTCTGCTGGCCGGGGTACAGGCCCCAGATGGGGTAGACAAAAAGGGGTTTTACTTCTCCATCGCCCTGCTCGACCACCTGTACTGGACCCTTGGCTCCCTCATCGGCGCGGTGGCCGGGGCCCTCATCACCATCAACACCGAGGGCATCGACTTCGCCATGACCGCCCTCTTCCTGGTCATCGCGGTGGAGCAGTGGCGGTCCAGCCAACGCCACCTGCCCGTGCTGCTGGGGGGCGGGGCCACTCTGGCCTGCCTGTTGGCCTTGGGTCCGGAGGGCGGACGGTTCCTGATCCCCGCACTGGTCATCCTGGTGGCAGGGCTTGCACTGCTCCAGCCGGTGCTGGAGCCGGACAAAACCGGAAGAGAGGAGGCCCCTCTATGACAAACCTGCAAATTGCCGTGTCCGTGGCAGTGATGGCCGCCGTCACCTTCCTCACCCGCGCACTGCCCTTCCTTCTTTTCGGACGGGGTAAGGAGCCGCCCCGTGTGGTGCTCTACTTGGGCAAGTATCTGCCTCCGGCGGTGATCGCCATGCTTATCGTCTACTGCTATCGGCACGTCGGCTTCACTTCCGCGTCGGGCTGGGCCCCCGCCTTCATCGCCGGACTGGCGGTGGTCCTGCTTCACCTCTGGAAGAAAAACGATATGCTGTCCATTGTCGGCGGCACCGTTCTTTATATGGTACTGATCCAGGCTGTATTTTAAGCCTGCACAGCAACAGCAAAACCCCCGCCCTTATTATGGACGGGGGTTTTCAATGCCGTTTTCAGATTACTCAGCCACGTCGATGACGACGCCGGAACCAACGGTGCGGCCACCCTCGCGGATAGCGAAGCGCAGGCCCTTCTCGATGGCGATGGGAGTAATCAGCTCCACGTTCATATCCACGTTATCGCCGGGCATACACATCTCAGTGCCCTCAGGCAGAGTGATGACGCCGGTCACGTCGGTGGTACGGAAGTAGAACTGGGGACGGTAGTTGTTGAAGAACGGGGTGTGACGGCCACCCTCGTCCTTGCTCAGGACGTACACCTGACCCACAAA
>CATJRT010000232.1 GCA_949742895.1 uncultured Eubacteriales bacterium
CCCACTCTTGTCAAAAGTTTTTAAACAGACTCTAAGGATTGACATTGCGTAGGGTCAATATCAAGAATGCTTTTTTCACCATTGATAATTTGGCTTAACAGAAAATTTTCAATAGCTATATAAGTTCCTATTATTCCCATATGTTTCGCTCCCTGATGATCTGTCTTATTACATAATCTCCGCCAAAAGTGTACAAATCCTGATTTGTGGACCTGATTATATCATACAGCAATTACCAAATCAATCTGGTTTTGCAGAAACTGCTGAGGTTATGCCTCGACAGCACTTTTCTTAAAAGGGACTCCTGTGTTCCTCCCTTGACCTTCCAGCAAAAGCCATGTATAATGTTTAGGTATATACACATCTGTACTCTGCTTATGATTTTACCCCATCCCTTGCCTTATGGCAAGCCTTTTCGGAGGTCGAATATGAAAGTCATCCATCTCATCAGCGGTGGGGACACCGGCGGTGCCAAAACACACGTTCATACCCTGCTCCAGGGTCTCCAGCAGCATATACAGGCCGACATGGTGTGCTTCGCTGGCGGACCTTTTGTCGAAGAAGCCCGTGAGCTTGGTATCCCTGTGGAGGTGATGGCTCGACGCAATCCCTTGGCAGTGCTTAAGCCCCTGCGGAAAAAAATCCGGCAAAACGGCTACAGCGTTATCCACTGTCATGGCGCACGAGCCAACCTGGTAGGGGCTCTGCTGAAAAGATCCACTGGCCTGCCTGTGGTCACCACTGTCCATTCCGACCCTAAGCTGGACTATATGGGCCGCCCTCTGTCCGCTCTGACCTATGGCGTGCTGAATGCTTGGGCGCTGCGGCGCATCCCCTACCGTATTGGTGTGTCTGAGCCAATGGTGGAACTACTGATTGGACGGGGCTTCGACCCTCAGCGCACCTTCGTCATCCGCAATGGGCTGGACTTTACCAACCCCACCTCCAAACTGAGCCGGAGGGAATATCTGAACTCCCTGGGGCTGGACTGGCCCGAGGACGCAGTGATCGCGGGCATTGCCGCCCGGCTCAACCCGGTGAAGGATATGTCCCCCCTGCTGCGGGGCTTCGCCGCTGCCCATAAGGATCAGCCAAAGCTGCGCCTCATCATCGCCGGGGAGGGCGAGGAAGGTCCCAGGCTCCGCCAGCTTGCTGGAGAACTTGGGGTAGCGGACTGCGTGTGCTTTGCCGGATGGGTGACTGACACCGACAGCTTCTACCATTCTATCGATATCAACACACTTACTTCCCTGTCCGAGGGCTTCCCCTATGCCTTGCCTGAAGGGGCGCGTTTCGCCCTGCCCACTGTGGCCACCCGAGTAGGGGGTGTTCCCTCCCTCATCCGCCACGACGAAACTGGCTACCTGTTCCAACCCAGGGACTGGCAGGCCCTGGCCCGACACCTGGTTGATCTGGCCGCCGACCCAGCCCTGCGCCGCCGCCTGGGGTACAAGCTGCTGGAAGCGGGCCGGAAGGACTACTCTATCGAGAGCACTATCCGGCTCCAGCTTGATATTTACAATTCCATCCTGAGGCTGGAGGCCCGGAAGAGCAAAAAGCGGGACGGTGTGGTCATCTGCGGAGCCTACGGCCAAAACAATACTGGAGACGAGGCCGTACTCAAGGCAGTGCTGGCCGAGTTGCGGGAGATCGATCCGGATATGCCCCTGTGCGTCATGACCCGCAAGCCCCGCCAGACCCGGCTGACCTACCGCACCAACGCGGTGTACACCTTCAATGTCCCAGCCTTCTGCTGGAAAATGGCCCAAAGCAGGCTGTATATCAATGGCGGAGGTTCGCTGATCCAAGACGTGACCAGCCAGCGTTCGCTGTGGTTCTATCTGTTCACCCTCTCCGCCGCCCGGCGGATGGGCTGCAAAGTGATGATGTACGGCTGCGGCATCGGCCCCGTAAGCCATCCCGCCAGCCGACGCCGCACCGCGAAGGTCATTGACCGCACCGTGGAGGTGGTCACCCTGCGGGACAGCGCCTCCATGGACGAACTGCGGGCCATAGGCGTGTCCAAACCGGAGCTGGTACTGGCCGCTGATCCGGCCGTCACTCTCACACCTGCTTCCCAAGAATCTGCCGACGCTGTTCTCTCCAAAGCGGGGCTGAAGCCCGCCGAGGATCAGCGCTACCTGGGCGTCACCGTCCGGCCCTGGTCTGGCTTTAAGGCAAAAGTCCCCGTCATTGCCGCCGCCATTGACTACGCTTATGAGCGCTATGGTCTCATCCCCGCGCTGATTCCCATTGAGGGGAAAATGGACACCGCTGCAGCCCAGCAGGTGGCGGACAAACTGCAAAAGGCCCCCGCCGCCCTGCTGCCGCCCTGCACTGGGTCGGAGCAGGCCATTGCCCTGTTCTCCCGGATGGACGTAGTGATGTCCATGCGGCTGCACGCGCTCATTTTCTCCGCCGTGCGTGGCGTACCCCTGGTAGGGCTGGTGTACGACCCAAAGGTCAGCGCTTTCCTGGACGCCGCCGGGCAGGACCTCTACGCCCCATTTGACAAGCTGACCCTTGAGCTGCTATGTTCCCTGCTGGACGCCGCTGCTGCCCGCCGGCAGGACACGGCGGTGCTGGAGGAAAAGGCTGCCCGTCTGTTGGAGCTGGAGCATAACAACAGCCTCATCGCCCGCAGGATGCTGGCAGACTGACAGGAGGCAACCATGAAGCAGATTCTTTGCTTGTCCATTCTGCCCTGGCAGACCGCACCCAACCGTACCCAGCAACTCCTCACCCGACTGTCCGACGTACAAATTTTGTTTTTTGAGCCCGCCCCTGCCAAAGGCACACCCTTTCCAGAGCAGGGTCGCCGTATGCGGGCCAATCTCACTGTATACACCCTGCCTGCCCCCCTGCCCAATCCCAGGGATAGCTCCCTGACCTACCGCCGCCGGCTGGACCGGAAAGCGGACTTCATCCAACAGACCATGAACCGCCACCGCTTCCGGGAGCCGGTACTGTGGTGCTCCGTTCCCCGCCACGCGGTGTTTTTGGACCGACTGGCCTACCGGGGGCTGGTGTACGACTGCTTCCGGCTCTGGGACGACCGCTTTCAGTCGGATGAACAGGATCTGACCCGCCATGCTGAGGTGGTGTTTGCCGCCTCTCCCGGTTTGGTCCGGCACTTGGCTTCCTTCAGCGGCAACATCGCCCTGCTGCCCAACGGGGTCAATCCCCTGCTGTTCAGCGCGGACAACGCTAAGGCTCCGGCAGACTTGTCTGTTCCGCCGGAGCAAAAGCTGCTGGGCCGGCTGGGCGATCTGGACAGCTCAGTGGACCTGGAACCGCTGCTGTACGCCGCCCGCCGCCGTCCGGAGTGGACCTTTCTCCTCATCGGCCGGTACACCCGGCAGGCCGCCCGTGCGCTGGCAGGACAGGACAACATCCGGCTGTTGGGCCAGGTGAACGCCCTGGACGTGCCCGAATATCTGTCCGCCTGTCATCTGCTGTTTGACCTGAGGCTACAGGACAATAGCCGCAGCGACGTAATCCCCGCTCGAATTTATGAATACTTGGCCTCCGGCAAGCCGGTTGTAACCGTGGCCGCCCCGGACGCACCCGAACCGTTCCCAGAGCTGGTATACACCGCCTACGACGGTCCCGGCTTCCTGCGCCGGTGTAAGACTGCGCTGGAGGAGGGGACGGACCTACCCCAGCGTCGGCGGGACTACGCCGCAAAATGCTCCTGGACCTGCCGCGCTGCCCAGGTCGCCGCCATCCTGGAGGATGCCGGTTTGTTTCAGAGCAGAAAGCCGCAAATATAGCCATGGTCCGCCCATCCCTTTTGCCGTCAAATTGTGTAAGCCTACGAAAATCCATGTCCCTCTTGATTTGTACGTCTGCATTCGATAAAATAAAATTGATTCTATTAAATTGAGGTGCCTACAATGGAGCATTCCGTCTACGTCCGCCTGCGTTTTTGTCTTTGCGGCCCCATTGTGTCCAAATATCCCGACTGATCCGGCACAGGCTGACTGCACCCGCAGCCAGCCTGCTTTATTTTTCACGTTCAAGGGAGGATTTGATATGAAAAAAGTCGCCGTCATTATGGGTTCTGACTCTGACTGGCCTGTGGTGAAGGGAACCTGCGCCCAGCTCAAGGAGTTCGGCGTCCCCTATGAGGCCCACATCCTGAGCGCCCACCGCCCCCCCGCCGCCGCCGCAGACTTTGCCAAAAATGCCCGCGCCAACGGCTTCGGGGTGCTCATCTGCGCCGCCGGGATGGCCGCGCACCTGGCCGGGGCCTTCGCCGGGAACTCCACCCTGCCCGTCATCGGCATACCCATGAAGGGCGGAGCCATGGACGGGCTGGACGCGCTGCTGGCCACCGTACAGATGCCCAGCGGAATCCCCGTAGCCACGGTGGCCATCAACGGGGCCAAGAACGCCGCCGTGCTGGCCGCGCAGATCCTTGCCGTATCCGACGGCGAACTGGCCGCCAGGCTGGATGCCGCCCGGGAGAGGATGGCCGCCCAGATCGCGGGGAAGGAAACCCAGCTCCAGGCGGAGCTCAATTTATGAAGCTGAACAGGGAACGGCGGCTATGTGGCATTGGCCTGCTGTTGATTGGACTGAGCGCCCTCATTTTTGCAGGAGCGAAACTGATGGAAATCGACTTGCCGGACGCTGTCCAGGGTGGGCTGGGAATCACAGACCTGCTGGCGACGCTGGTGGTAGCATATACATTATTAAAAATCGCGGCTAATAAAACGGACTGAAACAGAGGAGGAAAATCTACCATGGAAAAAATGGAACAGCTCTATGAGGGCAAGGCCAAGAAGGTCTTTGCCACCGAGGACCCCAACCTGGTCATCGTCTCCTACAAGGACGACGCCACTGCCTTCGACGGCCAGAAGAAAGGCACCATCACCGGCAAGGGGGCCATCAACAACCAGATGACCAATTTCCTCATGCAGCAGCTGGAGAAGGCGGGCGTACCCACCCACTTCGTGGAGGAGCTGAGCGAACGGGAGACCGTGGTGAAAAAGGTGGACATCGTCCCCCTGGAGGTCATTATCCGGAACATTTCCGCCGG
>CATJRT010000233.1 GCA_949742895.1 uncultured Eubacteriales bacterium
GAAGTCCGTAATCTGGCAAACAAAAGCACCGAGGCGTCCGAAAACATTTCTGCTTTGATCGAAAACACCTTAAAGGCAGTGGAAAACGGAACGCAGATTGCGGACGATACGGCACAGTCTTTGATTCAGGCGGTCAATGACATGAATAAAATGACTGGCATTATTGAACAGATTTCGGAGGCCAGCAGCGATCAGGCTGATTCCATCTCTCAAATCATTATGGGGATCGACCAAATTTCCAGTGTTGTACAGGCGAATTCGGCAACCGCAGAAGAAAGTGCGGCGGCAAGCGAGGAGCTGTCCGGTCAGTCACAGCTTATGAAGGGTCTGGTAGAAAGGTTTAAGCTAAAGAAGCTGTCCTTCAAAACGAATCCGGTGCACTGACATATATTAAAAAGAGCCCCGGCTGGTTTGGCTCTGGCAGCCTGCGCAGGAGCACCCCGAATTTATGTATTCGTATATTTTAAGTAAGCATCAAATTTTTCACATCTTTTGTCATATCTCAAGCAAAATGGCTGCTTGACAAATATAACCAGCAGTAGACATATAGCGGAAGATTGGACGGATGTATTAGAAATTTTCGCCGGGTTTCCGCCTTTGGCAGATTTGCTCCCTTTTTCCTCGTGGCAGCGTACTCTTTTTGTAATTTATATTACAGATAGCAAAAGACACAGCCCAAAAGCTGTGCCAATCGCCGAAGTGTACAGATGCCGCACTGAAGCTATTGGTTCAGCTTCTAACTGAATGTCGTTTGTCCAAACTGTCCCGCTCCAATTATTGAATCTGAATCTGGCACATTTTCATGGTGTCCAGCGCCGCCTGATGGCTCTCCCGGGTCACGCCTGCACAGCACTCCGCGACCACCCGCACCGGGGTCTCCGGCAGAAAAGCCTTGATAAGCAGAGCATTGGACACCACGCAGATATCTGTGCAAAGACCCACCAGCGTGATATCCAAGTCATCTTGGGCAGACAGCCCGTACAGCTTTTTTGCCAACTCGACAGACCCAAAGGTTGGCTTGTCAAGAACCTCTGCACTACCCAGTACCGCCGCGATCTTCGGGTGAAGCTCCCCCCCCGGGGTTCCCTTAATGCAATGAGGAACCGGCAGGTTCCGTCCTTCTTGAGAATCAAGATAATCCGCTGTGTGGGTGTCGCGGGTGGCAATAATGTCGGTGGCCGGATATTTCCGAATCTCCTCTGCCACCCGATCCACAATTGCCGTCGCCTCCGGCGTACCCAGTGCGCCGTCAATAAAATCGTTTTGCATATCGATGACGAGCAATATCCTCTTCATCGCGGACCACTCCTTTCCTTCCTTGCCAAGGAACATGACCGGCAGTTTCCCCTGTTGAGCATCATGGTCTCTCCATCGTGTAGTCCTGCATGATATCGGACTCCACATCCTGCTCCAACCGATCCTGTCGCATCTGCCTCTGAGATGATTCCATAAGCTGCTCCAGCCGGGAAGCATATGCTGACAGGATGGCATCCTTCCGGGTCTTGTCCATATACTCTCCGGCCTGATCAAGCACTGCTTGAATTTCCTGCTCTGATCCGGCCAGCCAGTCGAAATCAATCCATTCAAAAGAGGACACCAACTTCAACTTTGACACGAGCGGTTATATTTCCGCACGAACGGAAGAGCCATGCTTCACAATTTCATCCTGTACAGATCTGTGAAGTCATGTTAAAATAAACAGAATCTTGCCACAGGATGCGGGAAGGGAGATGCGAACACGCGATGATCAGGGTCGCCATTGTCGAAGATACAAAGCCGGATCAGGATCGGCTCATTGCGCTGATCGACGAGTGGAAGGCCTCCCACGACAGCATTATTGTGACCGACGCGGTGGCCTTTCTGGAGCAGGGGGCAGAAACATCGGATATCGTATTTATGGATATCCGTATGCCTTATATGTCGGGCATGGAGGCGGCCCGGAAGCTCCGCAAGGTCAACACCTGCTCGGTCCTCATTTTCCTCACCACCCTTGCCGGATATGCCATTCAGGGCTATGCCGTAGACGCCATGGATTTTATCGTCAAGCCCATCCGGCGGGAGCATTTTGCAGCCGTGTTCAGCAAGGCGATACGGCTTTGCGAGGGGAAGCGGCAGCACATTACGATCACAACAAAAACGCAGACCTTGAAGGTCAATACAGACGAGATACTCTATATCGAGGCGTTTGCCCATGACAAGATCTACCACATCGGCTCTCAGACCTACGTGGTCCAGGAGGATATGGATAGCCTCCTGAGCCGTCTGCCTCCGGGATTTTTCCGATGCCACCGGAGCTATATCGTAAACCTCAAAAACATAGAGGCCATCGGGAAGGATACCGTCAAGCTGGCCGGAAGCGGCTTGCTTGTGCCGGTCAGCCGGAGCAGACGCAGCGAACTGGTCGCGGCACTCACCAGATATTACGCAGGAACGATGTGAGGTTAGGTCATATGACAAGTATCACGGCTTATTTGATCCATGAATCGCTCTACCATGGAATGGTGCCGGTTTTGATGCTGCTACTATTGTACGGTGTCTGCGAGAAAAAACGTGGCTTTGCGGGGTTTGCCGTGTTCGAGGCCATGCTGATCCTTCTGGTCGCCATGCTTCGACTCTATACCAGCTCTGCGGACACATTTTCTGCCGGGGTCTGGCAAACGGGAGTCCTATATTTCATTCGGAATCATTTTTGGCATATTTTTTTCGCTGCGGCTTTCGTCTATGTAAAGCGGCGCTTTGTCTGCACCTGGCTCACGGCGCTGTTCTGCTTTTTGACCGGTTATTGCACCCTCCAGATGTATTTTGGTGCCGCGATATACATCGGATTGGATTCAGACAGCGTCCTGGGATACAGTCTGTTACAGTTTGCACTGGCCGCAGCGCTCATGGCGGCTGTACGCACCTTATTTTACCGGAAGATGAATCAGCGGACCATTATGGCCCTGCAAAAGCGGCATAAAGCCCCATTGCTCCTCCTCTTTTTGCTGGCGTTTGCCCTTGGAGAGAGCTCTGTGCGGGTCGTCCTTTCCATTAACACATCCATACCGGGCATTCCCCCCGACACGCAGCTTCCTGTTGATGTACTGCGGAACCTGACCAGTGCGTCCGCTAACAGTATGCTCACCAACATCATCGGAAATCTGGTTGTCCTCTTTGCCCTGTACCATATGCTGGCATACACCGAAACGGATCTCAACGAGGAGCTTTTTTCCACAATGTACCGCCAGGAACGGGCGCAGTACGGGCAGTTCAAGCAGAACGTGGATTATATCAACTCAAGATACCACGATTTGAAGCATATCCTCACGCTCATCAAAAGCAACCGTAGCGTCGCGGAACGTATGCTGGACGACATTGCGGAAAATGTTGGTTTTTTGCAGTCGGAGATGGACACCGGCGACAAAACGCTGGACAGCATCCTGACGGACCGGTATATACACTGCCGGCAAAGCGGCATCGAGCTCCACCTGATGACAGACGGCACCACCTTTGAATGGATCGATACCGTGGATCTTTATCTCATTTTCTGCAATATGCTGGACAATGCCATCGAGTATCTGGAAACGGTCACCGAAGAGCGGCGCATCTCCATGGGGATCAAAACGGCCGGTCAGATGATTTTCATTCACCAGGAGAACGGTCTGTATGGGGACATCCGCACCGTGGACGGCATCCCTGTGTCCACCAAGGGCGAGGCGCATGACCACGGCTTTGGCATCAGGAGTATCATCGCCACTGTGGAGCGGTACAGCGGTAACGTAACTGTAAGTGCGCAAAACGGGAAATTTTCAGTGGACATCATATTCCAGAAGCCGCAGGAAACTGAATAAACGATTTACCAGGAGCGCCCGGTCAGTTGACCGGGCGCTTTTCCATTCGTGCAAAAATATGACCACTCGTGTCGATCCATTTGACTTGGGGGACTGTACATATTAGCATTGACAGTACCAAAGTACAAAACAGCTCCACCGTCCGCGAAGGATATCCAATTTCGGTTTTGTCTGAAAAACAGTCCGCTGTTTTTGGAGATATCATCAATAAGTAAGAGGAGGAAGCAAAAACATGAAGAAGCACGCAAAAAAGCTGCTGGCGCTGGTCATGGCCTTTGCTCTGTGCCTGGGTGTCGCCGGCACGACGACAGCTGCCACCGGCAAAAAAAACCTGAGCGCGACCTACAAAAACATCGGTATCATCCCTGCTATGTCCTCTATCCCCAGCGTAATGCGGGCAGCACCGACAACCTGTGCGCCGGCATCAAGGATATCGTGGACGGCCTTGTAGGCGAAGGCAAGGTGGATGGCAACCGCATCTACATGACGGGTGAATCCGCCGGCTCTGCCTTCACCATGAACTTTGTCAGCCGCTATCCCGGCTGGAACACCGCCATTGCCATCTTTGACGGGGCGGGTGGGGAGTACCGCAATGCCGAGACCCTGGAGGAGGCGGTTAAGATTGATGCTTCGTCCCCCTTCTCCGATGCCGAAACTAAGCGGCTGGCTGACTCCGGCACCAAGGTGATGCTGGTGCAAAGCCTGGGTGATACCACCTCTCCCCCCATTGGCTATGCGGCCACCTACCAGAAGCTGGTCAACTACGGCATGACCCCCGGCGTGGATGTGATTTGGCACTACTACACCGCCGAGAAATTCAACGCTCTGCTGGGCGACAACACTCATTGGATCGCCACCGCCGATGCCGGCTATGTTACCGACCCCATTACCGGCGTCAAGACCTATTACTATCCCGAAGGCAAGCTGCACAACAGCTCCTACCCTGCCGCAAACGACGAGTATATCAAGCTGTGGCTGTTTGACCAGAGCAAAGGCGAATATACTGTGGAGTTCTCCAAGGACGTCTATTCCGCACAGTATAACCAGACGCACACCGACTTCTCCATCATCCCTGAAAAGTACACCCGTATGGCTGTACTGGAAAACGTCCCCTGTGTCCCCGCCGGTAACAGGAGCACCGTGACCGTCTACACTGATGATGCCGGTATGTTCTATTACATCGCTTTCGAGACCTTCTTCCAGCCTGGTGTCACCCAGTATGTGGAAGCCATTGTTGTCGGCAATACCGGCCGGGTGGTCATGGACTGCTCCGGAACTTGGTGGACCAATGACATCAACAATTCCACAATGCCCTATCTCCTTGCCATCGCGGATACGATTCAGTGGCAGCCCTATTCCCACTGAGCATACACCTTCCTGAAAGATTTCCCTATTTGCTCTGTTTCGTATTGTTCCATTTGACCCATACTGTGACCCATACGCCAAAACGAGCGGATGGCAACAATGGACGGGGCTGCTC
>CATJRT010000234.1 GCA_949742895.1 uncultured Eubacteriales bacterium
GCTGCGCGGGAAATCCCATCATGCGGTGCGGTTCAGCAGCGGAGCGCTGTTCGCCGAAAGCAAGGGCGAACGCTATGCCACCCGGGTGCAGACCGACGGAAACGCAAACGTAGCCTTTGGCTTTACCCTGATCTTGTCACCCTGGACTATATGGCAGACATACTGAAGCAGTTTAAAAAAGCGCCGTCAGTGCGTATGAAGCTGGTAAACCCTGTCGGCCCTCTTGTCATCGAGGCCAAGGGCAGAAAGGATCACGCCCTGCTGATGCTCGTTCGGATCAATCATAACAGCATGGCGGCGTAAAAGAATAAAAGGAGAGAAGCGCAATGAAAACGGTGTACATTCCCAAGGGAACGGAAGTATCTCACCTCAATCTCATCACCGAATGGCTGGTGGTGGACGGCAGCTTGACGGTATCCGGCGTTCTCAGGGCCAGGGCCATTGGCGGCTGCGGCTTTGTGGAGGCCGGGAGCGTCTCCGCCGGCAGCATCCAGGTGGATGAGCTGAAAACCACTGGCATCACCTGCCGGCGGCTGTGCGCCAAGCGGGTGGAGGCGTCTCAGATTTTCGCGTCGGAGCGCGTCGATGTGTCCTGTTTCCTGGGCGCGGACCGGGTGGTAACACCCAAGCTGGCTGTGGCCCTCAGCAATATTGACGAGGTGACGGCGGATGAAACCGTCCATCTGCCGCCGAAAAAACGGGGGCTGTTCCGCTTCTGGCTGGCGTCCTGCCTGCGGGCGTGGTGGGTCAGGTTTACCGCCCCCAGGACTGTGATCGACGCGGACTATGAGCCTGCCGCGGATCCCCAAACGGAAAACCATGCGGCGTGAGCGCAGGCGAATGGAGGACAGGGAGCGGGCGCTTCCTGTCCTCCCCATTTATCACGAGGAGGATTTGAATATGTCAGTTCAATCTCAGGAAAAGAATATGCGGAAGCTGGCCGGCTTGCTGGGCCGCGATTTGAGCGATATCTGGGGCGAACGCGAGGACGGCCCCAACGGGGACAAAAAGGTGTTCCTGAACACAGGCAAGACGTTTCTGCGGGCGCTGGCCAAGGATCTGGGCTTTATGGAGTACAAGGTGTCCGCCAACCCCGGCGGCATCGCCGTGTCCGGGGACTGCTCTTTGATCGGGATGTGGGCAGACAGCGGGCTGTATGTCCAGCTGTCCCAGCCCTGCTATCAGAAGGAAAACGTACTGCTCTACCGTACCGTTTGTCACATCAAGGACTATTCTGGCGGACGCAATCAATATATCACCCGCCGGGAGCTGGAAAGCCTGTCCTACAGCCAATTCCTGGACCGTCTGGCGGACGGGATCTGTCATGAGCGTGCAGCCTGACGCGCCCCAGGCGCGGTGCTATGCCGTGGAGCGTCTGCGGGAAGCCCAAAGCGATATTTGCCGGCTCATCCAGGCCATGGTGGTCTGGCGGGCCCGGGTGGAGAATTACCGCACCCAGGACCTGAGTGCCGCACGGGATGCCTATGACGTGCTGGCAGGCACGCGGAAGCAGTTGGCGGACGCCCTGGGCGAAATCCAGCTCCTGCTGATGGAAGCGGAGGAATACAAGCTGGCTGTTGCCGCAGGGAAGCTCCGGGATGGTTTGCTGGGCTTTGATTTGATGAGCAATGCCTACCGCCCGGTGTACGACGCGCTGAACGGCTTTGCCGCACAGCTCCCGGTGGACGGGACCACCAACGCGCAGGTCGTGGGACGGTTGATGAACAACATCAAAATGGGCTACTACCCCACTGACCCGGACAATATTTCACTGATTTTGAACGGCATCCGGTTTCCGGAGGGCGTCACCACCAACCTGCTGGACCCATGCTGCGGCTGCGGGAAGGCCCTGCGGCAGATCGCCCAGGGGAACAACTGCTATACCTACGGTGTGGAGCTGGACGAACACCGGGCCGAGGAGGCCCAGACACGCCTGCACCGGGTAGGCTTTGGCAGCTTCTTCTACAGCAGGATCAGCCATGAGGCGTTCCATCTGCTGTTTCTCAACCCGCCTTATCTGTCCGTGCTCAACGAGAGCGGCGGAAGGGCGCGGCATGAGAAACGGTTCCTGATCGAGAGCCTGGGCACACTGACCATGGGTGGTCTGCTGGTATACGTCATCCCCTATTACCGCCTCACCCCGGATATCTGCCGGGTGCTGGTGGACAATTTTGAAAACCTGGGCCTGTGGCGTTTTACCGACGCCGAGTTCAAGAAATTCAAGCAGGCGGCTGTGATGGGCACAAGGAAAAAGCGGGACGTGGAGCCCCAGGATGCCCAATGGCTGGAGTGGTTCGCCGCCCATCCCGCGTCTATCCCGCCCCTCGCCGGATTGGCGGAGGGACGCTATGCCCTCCCGCCCAGGCCGCTGGAGGTGGGGACGTTCAAGGGCGAGAAGTTCAACCAGAAGGAGCTGGAGCGGCAGCTCAGCCGTTCGGACAGCTTTAAGCAGTTGATGGCCCGCAGCGAGCTGGACAGCGGGGTAAAGCGTCCGCCGCTGCCCCTGTCCATCAGCCAGATCGGGCTGATCGGCGGCTCGGGGATGATAAACGGCTTGATCCAGTGCGGTACGCCCCACATCATCAAGGGCCGGATTGTGAAGGTCACCCGAACCGAGACGGAGGACCGGTATTCCCCTTCGGGAATGCACATGGGCAGCGAAATCCGTGAGACGATCACCAACAAAATGATTTTCAATATCTTGACGCCCAACGGCTTCAAGGCGCTGACATGACAGGAGGATTATTCATGAGTGTTATTACTGTAAACCCCCGGTTTGATTCGGGCAGGCTGATGATCACCCGAAACGCAAAGGACGCGCTCCCCCGTGTGGAGGTAGACGCCGCCATCAACCGGCACCTCAGCGGAGACTGGGGAGACGTGTGCGAGCCGGACGGGAAGCTCAACGAGGAAGCCCTGGTCAATGGGGACAGGATTTTTTCTGTCTATCACACCTCGGACGGCGTGAAGTTCTGGATCATTACCGAGTCCGACCGTTCCGCCACCACCGTCCTGCTCCCCAGCGACTATTGAGGGGGTGGGCGGCATGAGCATGAAGCTGAACCTGAAGCTGCTGGCAACCCGGTTCTTCCAGGCGGAGGACGTGCCCTCTGTGTCCGAGGACGGGGTCAACCGCTATCTGCTGGAACACATCCTGTGCCCCAATCTGAAAGGGAATGGCCTCTGTCTGGGCGATATCGACTTTGACGCCTTCGACGCGGAGGACGTCCCCGTATTGGAGGATTATCACGACAGCCTGATTGAGGCGTCGCGGGCTCTGTCCCAGTTTGCCGGGACGGTAGACCGGGTCCCGCCCGTCCCCGGGGAAACGCGGGCGTTTTGCTGAGGTGACGGTATGGATGAACTGCATTCTTATTTTTTCCATATGCTGTATCTGGCAAAAATGGTCCATGACAATCCCCGGCTCAAAAAGTCATGGCAGAATTTTGACAGCATCCCTTTGGATGAGGACGCCTTCTATGATCTGGCAATGGAACTGGCAACGTCGGTCTTTCAGGACACCAGTATCCATTACAACGAAGACAGCTGTGTGGAGACCTGGGTGCTGGCTGACCCCGTTATAGACCGATTCTGCACTCTATGCAGCCGGCTTGAGACAGAAAAGGAGCTGCCCGAGGAGGTCAACCCCTACCGGCGCAATGCGGAGCAGATGATCCGTGAGAACTTTCTTCTTGACAGTTACAGCTATGATTACGGCTGGCGGCTGTCCTCCAGCGACCGGGGGCGGCATTGCATCCTGTTCTTTGCGTACGATGACTTTTATGGGCTGAGTGAACTGCCCAAAGCCTTTCTGGAGATTTTAGACGGGTTCCAGGAGCTGAACCGGCAGCTGGAGACGGAGCTGGGGCTGAACAAGATCGTCCCGATTTATCCGTTTATGGACGCATGGAAGGAGGCGGCATGATGCGGTCAGGATTCGACATGACCATCCACATCAGCACCGAACGCGCCGAAGTAGTGGTGGAACAGCAGAAGGCCGGCGGTGTCACAACGCATAAGCACATCACCCCCCAGGCCCTGTGCGACTGCTTTCTCAACAGCCGGTATGACGATGAGCGGCATCCCACCGGGCTGCTGCCGGAGGGCTGCATCGCCGTAACGATTGAAAAAAAGTACATCTATTATTTTATGCGCTATCCGGAGCTGTATGCGGACATCACCTATCACAACACCGAGTACCGGGATTTTCCCCTCCCACGGCTGGTGTTTGGCTTCCAGTATATGCCCAAGGAGGGCAAAGTGGCCGGATGCAGGGTGTGCGTGGTGAAGGACGAGCGGCTGACCCCGGACACGCCCACCTACCGCTATCCGTTTTCCAACGTGCATGGGGACAACCGCATCTGCACCGGGAAC
>CATJRT010000235.1 GCA_949742895.1 uncultured Eubacteriales bacterium
AAAAAGCTTTTCAGCTCTTCCCATTCTTTCGTTAGCTTTTCCATGCTGCCAGTATACCATATTTTTCTTCCGTTGTCATTATTATTTTAACGCTTATGGGCCTCCGGCGGCTGCTTCGCCCCCCTGTTCCAAACGGAAAAGATACGGAACATCGCTAATTACATCGTCAGCGTCCATGTGGACAAAGACTATTACCTCAATTACGCCGACTGCTCCCCCGCCCCCGGCCCCTGCGGCGCACGGGAGTTCCTGTTCGCCCGTCTGCTGGACGCCTTCCTGTCCCAGGAGTTGCTGGCTCCCCGGGCGAGCGTCCCGCCGTCGGACTGCTTTTACCCCAGCACCGGACTGTGGATCGCCCGTGACAGCCGTTGGTGCATCTCCGTCCGGGCGGGACACAACGGCGGCAGCCACGGCCACTGCGACGCAGGCAGCCTCATCGTCTATCGTGAGGGCAGCCCCCTGCTCATCGACCTTGGTCCGGAAAGCTACAACTCCAGAACCTTTTCTGCGGAGCGCCCCTCCATCTGGACAGTCCGCTCCGACTGGCACAACCTGCCTGCCGTCAACGGCGCAGTCCAGGGCTACGGCTCCAGCTTCGGCGCGTCTTGGGTGGAACGGGAATACAGCCCGGAGCGCACCTCCATCTCCATGGAGCTTGCCTCCGCCTATCCTCCCCAGGCGGAGCCGTTTTCCTACCGCCGGGCCGTCCTGCTGGAGCGGAACCGGAGGCTGACCGTGCAGGACCGCTATCAGGGGGCTGGAACCGCCCTGCTGTCCCTGCTGCTCTGTGAAAAGCCGGTGTGGCGGGACGGCGTGCTGGCCGCAGGTCCCGGCGGCATCCGGCTGTCCGGCGGCGGCGAGCCGTCCATTGAGGCCGTCCACATCTCCGACCCCCACCTGCGGCAGAGCTGGCCAGATACATTATACCGGGTATTGATCCCTGTCAGCGGAACGCTGACCATGGAATTTCTGTAAAGGAGAATACCGAGCATGACTACGCTCACATTATCTGTTCAAAACGCCGCCGGGGAAACGCTTACCTCCGCCAGCGGTGCGGGAGAGGTCTGGCTGGTGTACGAGCCTGAGTATGTTCCCGGCGACCTGCTCCGCCTCGTCTGCTCCCAGCCTGGGCAGTTTCTGGTGCTGGCCCTGGACGACGCCATCGCTCCTTCCTTCGTCTACTGCAAAGACACCGCCTGCACCTATCCCATCCCCTTCGGGGAGGCCCGAAGGGTGTTTTCCAGCCGCGCCTTCACCGGAACGCGGCACTGCCTCCACGCCCGGTTGGCCCGACCAGAGGAGATTGCCGCGCGGAAAAATTTGGCCCGGAACACCTGGGCCACCCACAAGCCGGACGGCCCCTTCCCCTTCGCCTCCGCCAACGTAGAGACCCGCGGTGAGATGGTATTTGCCGCTAAGAATGCCGTCGACGGGCTGGTAGCCAACGACTACCACGGGGAGTGGCCCTACACAAGCTGGGGCATCAACCGGGACCCAGAAGCTGCCTGGCGGCTGGACTTCGGCCGCACTGTAGAGCTGGACGAGGCGGTGGTCTACCTCCGTGCAGACTTTCCCCACGACGCCTGGTGGGAGCAGGCCGTCCTCCACTTTTCTGATGGCAGCGAGCTGACTCTCCACCTGGAAAAAACAGCGGTGGGCCAGCGCTTCCCGTTCCCTGCCAGGCAGGTGGAATGGGCGCTGCTGGACACGCTGGTCAAAGCCGACGACCCCTCCCCCTTTCCCGCCCTGACCCAGTTCGAGCTTTGGGGCCAGGATCTTCCGGATGTCTGGCAATGCTGAATCGCCGTATTTTTCCTTTCCCAGGTTGTTTTCCCTGTCAAAGTAGTGTATACTATCCCATGCCCGCCGCGCTGTGCGCGGCGGGCGCTTCCCTGTTTTGACAGAGCTTGCGAGGAGGATGCCTATGGACTATGATCTGCTACTGGAGGGCTGCTGTGAAGTCGGCTGCAAGCTCCTGCGCCACGGCGCGGAGATCCACCGCGCAGAGGACACTATCCACCGCCTGCTGGCCGCCTACGGCCTGGAAGGCGAGGTGTTCGCTATCCCCAACTGTGTCTGGGCCAGCGTATCTGCTCCAGATGGCCGCACCTATTCCCGGATGCGCCGGGTACCCATGCCCACAACAGATGTTGAGGCCATTGAACGGTACAACGACCTGTCCCGGCATTTGTGCGCCTCTCCGCCGGAGGACCCCGGCGAGCTGCTGGAGCAATGCCGCCTAACCGAGCAGACCATGCGGCAGTACCCTGTACCTATATGTCTGCTGGGTTATTTTGTGGGCGCCTTTTTCTTCGCCCTGTTTTTTTCCGGCGGCTGGACGGAGGGCGTTGCCGCCGGACTGGCCGGACTGGCAGCAGGAATCTGCCTCACCGTCCTCAGCCGCATTGACGCGAACTTTTTCCTCACCACCCTGGTGTCCGCCTTTGCCCTGGGCGCAGTGACATACGGCCTGGTGGCGCTGGGGGCTCCGGTGAATATCCAGATTGTCATTACAGGCGGAATCATGGTACTGGTCCCCGGGCTGGTGTTTACCAACTTCATGCGCAACCTGCTCTCCGGCGACATGATTGCTGGAACCGCCACCTTTGCCCGTGCGGTGCTGTCCGCCGGGGCCATCGCCCTGGGCACCGGCGCGGCCATGGTGCTGTTCGGCCGCTTCTTTCAGGCTTCTGCGGGCACAAGCTCCACCACGGCCTATGCCGCCCCCCTTGTCTGCCTGTTCGCCTTTGTGGCCTGCCTGGGCTTCTGCCCCGGCTACAACGTCCAGGGCGTCGGCGCGTTTCTGTGCTGCCTGGGGGGCGCCCTGGGGTGGATGGCCTATCTGCTGGCCCTGCCCGTGTTCAGCGGCAGCACCTACATCGCCAGTCTCATCGCCGCCGTCCTTGTGGCCGCTTATTCGGAGCTTATGGCCCGGGTGCGCAAATGCCCCGCCACCTCCTATCTGGTCATCGCCATGTTCCCGCTGGTTCCCGGTCTGACCATCTACCAGGCCATGGACTACGGCATTCAGGGAAACACCACCCTGTTTTTAGAGACCTTCATTCGAACCTTCGGCATTGCCGGCTGTCTGGCACTGGGGGTGCTGCTGGTATCCGCCGCCATGGATCTGATGGGGCGAAAAAGGAGGCGCTGACATGGGCCGCTATCCATACATCCTGCTGGACGCAGACATGACCCTGCTGGATTTTCACCGTTCGGAGCGTGAGGCTCTGTGCCGTGTGCTGGACCTGTACGGGCTGCCCCGAAACGAGGAAACGATCCAGACCTATTCCAGGATCAACGATGCGCTATGGAAGGCCCTGGCCCGGGGCAACATAGACCAGGACTTTCTGAGCGTAGAGCGGTTTGCCACCCTTCAGCGTTTGGTAGGCGGCGATTCGGACCCCCGGACCATGAACCGGGACTTCACCTCGTTTTTAGCGAGAGAGGCCTGGCTGCTCCCCGGCGCACTGGAGTTCTGCCGGACGCTCCGGGAGGCCGGACTGGAGCTTTCCATCGCCACCAACGGTATGCCTGCCGCCCAGCGGGGCCGGTATCACCGCTCCGGGCTGGACCAGGTTGTCCCCCATCTGTTCATCTCCATGGAGCTGGGTGCGCAAAAGCCAAACCCCGCATTTTTCCAGACCATCCTGGACAAGCTGGGTGTGGACGACCGCTCCCAAGCGGTCATGGTGGGGGACGGACTGGACACCGATATTCTGGGCGGCAACCGGGCCGGAATCGACACCATCTGGTTCAATCCCGAGGGCAAGCCCCTCTCCGGCCCCGCCCGGCCTACCTACACCGCTGCCGGCTACGATGATATCCTCCATATCCTACTCCGACCCTGCTGTTACACTTTTGTTCCGAAATTGTAACCCTTTCCACCTTGACTTACCCTCGCGCCAGTGCTACCATAGGGGCAACGTCAAATCAAAGGAGATCTTGTCGAAATGCACGCCAAGTTGTCGATTTCCCTGTTCCTTCTGTTCTGCACCACCCTGCTGCTTCTGAGCGGGTGCGGACCTGCCGAATCCCGAAACCTCCCCTCCGCTCCTGCCGAAACCGCGTCGCCGGAACCAGCTCCAGCTCCAACCCCTGAACCGGCACCTACGCCGGAGCCCACACCTACTCCGGAACCCCCCCCCGCCTTCCCGCTCTACGAGTTTGGTACGCCGCTGGAGGAAAGCGCCCCCATAGAGGACGACAGCTTTTTTGAGAACGCCGCCTTTCTGGGCGACTCCCGCACTGAGGGCCTACAGCTCTTCGGAGGACTGGAATACGGCACCTTTTACTGGGCCAGGGGTATGAGCGTGTTCCGCGCCGATAGCGAGGACTACAAGCTGTTTGAAATCGACGGCGAGCAGTTCACCCTTGCGGGGACCATGACCAAGGGACATTACGACGCGGTCTACATCATGATTGGGGTCAACGAACTGGGCTATCCTGCGGAAAGCTATGAGGAGGGCCTGGCTGATCTGGTAGACAAGGTGATAGCCGCCCAACCGGAAGCGGTGGTTTACCTCCAGGTCATGCCCCCACTGAACGACGCTATGTGCCGGGCCAACAAGCTGGCCGCCTATATCAACAACGACAATCTGAAGCAGTTCAACGAGGCCGTGGTCCGGGTGGCCATGGAAAAACGAGTGGTGCTGCTGAACACTGCAGAGGTATACACCGGGGAGGATGGACAACTGCCCCAGGATCTGGCTAACGACGGCTGCCACTTCGCTTACAGCGCTTATTACCTATGGGCCGACTATCTGCGCACCCATACCATCGACCCAGAGCGGTATTTCTACTGCCGGGAACTGGAAACCAAATAAAACGCAAAAGCAGTCCAGGCCAATGGCCCGGACTGCTTTTTTTACAGTTATTCCTCTTTGGGCTTTTCTTCGTGCGCCGGGTCTGCGGCCCCACCCTTTTCCTCCTCATCTGAGGGAGGAGGCATGGGGATCGGTTCGCTCACCATGTGGACGCTGCGGGCAGGCGGTTCAATATCACCGGAGAGCTTGGGCTTGGCCTGGGTGGAGGTGTAGGCTCCTTCCACCAAAGCAGGGTCCCGGCCCTCAATGATGGCCACCATTTCGCCGCCGGTGATGGTCTCCTTCTCCAGCAGATAGGCCACCACCTTGTCCATGTCGTCACGGTTGGCCTTAATGACCTCCACTGCATCTGCATAGCATACGTCCAGTAGAGCCTTAACCGCCTTGTCCATGACGGCGGCGGTGTCCTGGGCACAGTCCAGACCGTAACCCCCGTCCAAATACTGGTTGCGGACGCTGCCCAGCGCCATCATGCCGAACTCCTCGCTCATGCCGAACATGGCGACCATGTTCCGGGCAATGTTGGTGGCCTCCTGGATGTCCTGAGACGCGCCGTTGGTCATGGTGTTCATAACCACCTCCTCAGCGGCGCGGCCGCCCATGGAAACGGTGATCTTGGCCATCAGCTCTTCCTTGGTGCGCAGATTGGTCTTGTCCTCCTCGGGCATCAGCAGGGTATAACCCAGGCTACCCTGGGTATGGGGCACGATAGTAATTTTCTGCACCGGCTCAGCGTTCTTCTGCTTATACGCCACCATGGCATGGCCCACCTCGTGGTAGGCCACCAGACGGCGCTCAAACTCGGTAAGCACAGAGTTTTTCTTCTCGCTGCCGGCGATGACGAACTCGAAGGAAGCCAGCAGATCCTCCTGAGTCACCAGCCTACGGCCCTTACGCACCGCCCGCAGCGCCGCCTCGTTCACCAGATTAGCCAAGTCCGCGCCCACACAGCCTGCGGTGGCCAGGGCAATCTTATTCAGGTCCACGTCCTCCGCCAGCTTGATTTTCCGGGTGTGGACCTGGAGCGTAGCCAGACGGCCTGCCAAATTGGGCCGGTCGATGGTGATCCGCCGGTCGAAGCGGCCGGGGCGGAGGAGAGCCTTGTCCAGCACCTCGGGCCGGTTGGTGGCGCCCAGCACAATGACGCCCTTGCCGGGATCGAAGCCGTCCAGTTCGGCCAGAAGCTGGTTCAGAGTCTGCTCGCGCTCATCGTTGCCACCCATGCGGTTGTCACGGGATTTACCGATGGTGTCGATCTCGTCGATGAAGATAATGCAAGGGGCCATCTTGCTGGCCTCCTTGAACAGGTCGCGGACACGGGACGCGCCCACGCCTACAAACATCTCCACAAAGTCAGAGCCGGAGATTGAGAAGAAG
>CATJRT010000236.1 GCA_949742895.1 uncultured Eubacteriales bacterium
GAGGCCCATGTGGCAGAGCGCCTGCGACAGTCCTACCGCCACGTGGACCTGGTGTTCGGCCCCCAGATGCTGTGGCAGTTCCCGGAATTCCTGCGCAGGGTGTATCTGCGCCGGGGCCGGGTGTTTGAGACGGAACCCAACGACGGCGCCATCGCCGAGGGCCTGCCCGTGCAGCGATCCGGCAAGCTGAAGGCCTGGGTATCCATCATGTACGGCTGCAACAACTTCTGCTCCTACTGCATTGTGCCCTACACCCGGGGCCGGGAGCGCAGCCGGGAGCCGGATATCATCTTGAACGAGATCCGGACGTTGGCGGAGCAGGGGTATAAGGATATCACCCTCCTCGGCCAGAACGTGAACTCCTACGGCAAGGACCTGGAGGGGGACTGGGACTTCCCCCGGCTTTTGGAGGCAGCTGCGACCATTCCTGGTGAATTTCTGCTGCGCTTCATGACCAGCCACCCAAAGGATGCCACAGAGCGGCTCTTCGACGTGATGGCGAAGTGCGAGAAAGTGGCCCCCGTCATCCACCTGCCCTTCCAGTCAGGGAACACCAGGGTGCTGGCGGCCATGAACCGCCGCTACACCCGGGAGCAGTACCTGGACAAGGTGTGCGCCCTCCGGGAACGCATACCCAACGCGGTGCTCACCAGCGATGTGATCGTGGGCTTCCCCGGTGAAACCACCGGGGAATTCAAGGACACCCTGTCCCTCATCGAAGAAGTGCGCTTCGACGCGCTGTTCACCTTCATCTACTCCCCCAGAAAGGGCACCCCGGCGGCGGAGCTGCCGGACCCCATGCCAAGGGAAGAGAAATCCGCCAACTTCGACCGGCTGGTGGAGGCGCAGAACCGCATTTCCCTGGAAAAGCACCGGGCGGATATTGGCACAGTGCAGCGCTGCCTGGTGGACGGGGAGAGCGGCGACCCCCGGAACAACCTCAACGCCCGGACGGCAGGTGGGCGGCTGGTCCACCTCACTGGAGATCCGGCGCTGATTGGGCAGTTCGTGGACATTAGAATCGTGGACTGCTCCACTTGGGCGTTGTTTGGTGAACTGAGCACTGAGCCGTCGTGAGCTGCGGGCAACCCTTATGGGGACCACGCAAAGCCGTTCTTCGACTTTGTGGGGAGAGGAGAAGCAAGGAAGCACACGAAGTTTTCGCTGAAAGCCGCGCATCGCGAACAGGCGAAGCGTGACAAGGAGGCTCACATGACAAGACGAGACACCATTATCAAATGGATTGCCTACGGCCTGGCCCTTATCCTGCTGGCCATATTGAATTATTATATTCTTGGCCCGCTGCCCATAGCTTTGCCCCTGCTGATGCCTATGGCAGCGGTGGCGGTGGGCACACTGGAGGGGGCCGGCTTCGGCGCGGGCTTCGGCATCGCCGCCGGGGCGGTGATGTCCGGCCTGGGCCACGGGGGGGCGGGCTGTATCGCCGTACTGTCCGCCTTCGGCTGGATCGCCGGCCTGACCACCCAGTATGTGCTGCGCCGGGACGTGTGGGGCCACCTGCTGTGCTCCATCGCCGCCGCCCTGGTCTGTGAGCTGTGGGCTGTGGGCAGCCGCCTGGTTTCCCACACCGCACCCCTGGCTGTGCTGGGCCGGGTAGCCCTGCCGGAACTGCTGTGGACGCTGGCCCTGTCTATCCCGGTATACTGGGTATTCCGCTTCTGCTGCATTCACTATGGGAGGATTTACCATGAATAACCCCTTTGATCCCGCGCACATCCAGGAGGCCAAGGCAGAACGGGAGGCCCGCCGCCTCAAGCTGCGTACCAATTTGCTGATTGCCCTGTTCTGCATGGTGCTGGTAGGCTTTTTTGCCGTACTCTATCAGGCCCAAATCGTGGACGGCGCCAAATACCGGAGCAGCTCCAACTACCGCAGCGTCCAACCTGAGACCGTAGACAGCGTCCGGGGTGAGCTACTGGACCGCTACGGTCGGGTGCTGGTATCCAACGTGGTAAGCTACAACGTGGAGCTGAACACCGCCGCCATGGGCAAGGCCCGCAACGAGATACTTGCCCAGCTCCTGGCCCTGTGCCGGGAGGAAGGGGTGGAGTGGTCCGACTCCCTGCCCATCTCCAAAACCGCCCCTTGGAGCTATACCACGGACACCCCGCTCTCCTACCAGGACACCAATGAGGACGGGGAGCCGGTGTTCTACCTCACCCGCCTGGGGCGGCTGGCCTCCCCCGAGAACTACAAGTGGGCGGAGGAGTGGGCCACGGCGTGGGAGGAGGACCCCCTGACCCCGCCCCCCGCCGCTGGGGATCTGCTGTGCGCCATGTGCCGGACCTTTGGGCTGATCGAAGAAGGGGAGATGCCGGACCAGGAGGACCGGGCGCTGGCTGGGGTGCTGTACGAGCTGTATCTGCGCAGCAACGACATCGAGCGCAGCACCTATGTGTTCGCCCGGGACGTGGGCATCACCTTCATCTCCCGCGTGAAGGAGAACAGCCTGGACGGCGTGCGCATCGAAACCGTCACCGCCCGGAAGTACGAAACGGGCTACGCCGCCCATGTGCTGGGCTGGACGGGGGCCATCACCAAGGCCAGCGCAGAGCACTACCGTGAACTTGGCTATCCCATGGACGCCACCGTGGGCCGGGACGGAGTGGAGCTGGCCTTTGAAAGCTGGCTCCACGGGACCAGCGGCACCCGGCTCACCGAAAAGGACGAAAACGGGAACATCATCAGCCAGGAGTGGAAACACGAGCCGGAGCCAGGGGGCAATGTAATACTCACCCTGGACACCGCCCTTCAGGCCACCTTGGAAAATAAGCTGGCAGAGTACACCGCCGCCTCCGGGGACGAAGTGGGCAAAGCCGCCGGTGTGGTGGTAGACATGAACGGCGGCGTGCTGGCCCTGGCCTCCTACCCCACCTACGACCTGGCCTCCGTCCGGGAAAATTATGCCGAGCTGTCCAGCGACACCGAGAACCGTCCCTTGCTGAACCGGGCCACCCAGGGCATATACGCCCCCGGCTCCACCTTCAAGATGCTCACCGCCGTGGCCGCCCTGTCCGTGGGGGTCATCAGCCCCCGGGACACGGTGCAGTGTACCGGCATCTACCGCTTCTACTCCGACCCCCGGTCCCAGCCCGCCTGCTGGATCTGGAACAGCGTCCGGGGCACCCACGGCTCAGAGAACGTGACGAAAGCCATCACCGACTCCTGCAACATTTTCTTCTACGACGTGGGCCGGCGCACCACCATCGCCAAGATCCGGGAATACGCCGCCAAGTTCGGCCTGGGCGAATACACCGGCATCGAAATCGCGGAGGAAAAGGGCTATGTGGCCGGACCGGAGACCTCCGAGATGCTGGGCGGCGTCTGGTACGACGGCAACACCATGTACGCCTCCATCGGCCAGGAAAACAACCAGTTCACCCCCCTCCAGCTTGCCAACTACGTAGCCACCCTGGTGAACGGCGGGGAACATTACCAGTGCCACCTGCTCAAGGAGGTCAAGTCCAGCGACTACA
>CATJRT010000237.1 GCA_949742895.1 uncultured Eubacteriales bacterium
ACCGCAGTCGGCGGGTGTAGGCCCCGGCCTCCCGATGGATGATCGCTTTGGCATTGTTATCTACGCTGTTTGCCTCCCCACACAGGACGCTCTCGATTTGCGCCGCCGTCATGGACAGGCCCAGGGAGCGGCGGATCTGCTCGGCGATCTCGTCCAGACAGCGGATCATGCCCAGCTCTAAACTGCGGCAGGGGGCGGCGTTGGGGATACGGTTGTCCAGCCGCATCAGGTCCACAGTCCAGCCCCCGATGTCCGCCACGATGACGGAGGGTTCGTCCAGCAGCTCTGTCTGGGTGAGTACGGCGGCATATCCCTGGGGGAACAGGGATACCGCTTCGATGGTCACGGTGTAGGCCGCCCATTCATAGTGGAAGGACACCGGCTTGCCATCCCGCAACAGATATTCCCTGAACTTTTTCTTATCCCGCCCAAAGCTGGTGAGGGGCAGGCCCGCCGCCAGGTGAACAGCCGCCGTAGGTCCTGCCTGCCGGTGTTCCAACTCCTTTGCGATGGCCGCCAGGGTGAGCAGGTAGTAGTCCTCCGTCACCGTTTTGTCCTTTTGGAGCGGTTGGCGTCCGGTGCCCACCACATAGTACCTGCCGTCCAGCTCCAGCACGTCCTTGCGGGTGTAGGGCTCGTGCTCGTATCCCACCAGGCCGGTGGAGAAGGAGAAATGGGTGGTTTTCGTGGCAGCGTACCCATGGTCCACCCCGATCATAACTGTGTTGCTCATCGTGCGTCGTCTCGCTTTCGTTTCACTTTTTTACTTTTCGGCCCTTGCCGTGCCGCCTGAATGTCTGGGTCGTTAAGATCCCAGTTGCAGAACGGCAGCGCAGTAAATGTTCTGATTTCCTCCGGTGTCAGGTATTTGGCGCACAGCCGGGGAAGGTAAAGGGGAATCTCCTCGTTGTTATAGAGGTAATTAACGCCCGTGCCGTACACGATGTCCTGTGCCAATTTCGTTTTCAACACCTGGATTTCAGCCAGATCGAAAATTTTATAGATGGGCCGTCCAGTGAGTTCCTGATAGGCGGGCTTTCCCATATAGACAAGAGGCTCAAACAGGCGCTTCCGGTAGTCCGCTGCGTCTGCGAGGGTGTCTGGATCTCTCAGTGCCGCCATATACACTTCCTTACCCTGCCCCACCAGCCATCTGCGGAAATCAAGAAAGCCATATTCGGTGAAGCCATACCGGTCCATGACGGCGGCTGCGCTCCACAATCCATACTGATGGGCCAGCTTTATGTAAGCGCTGGCAATGTCATCGAATTGTTTCGCCTGCTCCGGCCCCATGCCCATCAACTGTTCCATCAGCCATTCATTGGGGCCGCCCCGGTGCTCTTTGGCCTGATTGATTAGGGCCCAGAAGGTGTCCCGATCGATCTCCGTAATGGCAGGATCGCTCATCGTGCTTCACCTCGTTTTTTCTCGTTTTTTTGCTGGAACAGCCCCCTCGCCTGCTCTGGCGCGGGGGACAGGATAGACTGGAACCCCAGATTTTCCAGCGTCTTGACATACAGCTCCCGCTCAAATTCTTGGTATTCCGGGGTGGTGGCGTCCACCTTGCCCAGCACCGCCTTTTCATAGCAGGCGCCGGGGACAACCTCCCACGTTACCGCGTGGAACTGGGCGGCGGTGAGGTAGCGCAGGAGCATATGCCCATCCGCCGCCTCAAATAGTCCCCGTTTATCCTCATAGGGGAATTGGGTGTAAATATTGATACCGGTGAGGCGCTTTGCCGCATGAAACATGGTTATGCCGTATCTGTCCAAATATGGGGCGATCAGCCCATAAAACCGCTTCATTTCCTCTGTGGATGACACCTTGGGACTGACAGCCAGAAGCGCGGAGCGAAATTCACCGGCCTCGTTTCGAAGTTTCTCACACTCACGCTCAAACAGGAATTTATCAAGTTCCGCTTGGTCAACGCATTCGGCCAATTCCTGTTCAATTTGGGCGGAGTGCTGCTGTTCAGCTTCCATTTCCCGCAGGAGATCCGGGTGCGTCAGTACAGCACGGAGGTTTTTCCAAAAGTCCATGCTTATCCCGCCTTTCTGAACTTGGTCAGAAATCGGTCCAGCACATGGATACGACCCTGCACCTTGGCGGCGGACACGTCCAGCCCGCTCATCTGGCCCTGGATGCGGCGGCGGATGGCCTTCAGCGCCTGCTGGTCGTTGCAGCACTCCACCACCACATACTCGCTGCCGTGGGCCAGCACCTCCCGTTTGCCCGTCTCGTCCCGGATGCTGGCCATCAGCCGTTGACCTAAACGCTTGCGGTAGCTGTCTTGGAGCGCCCCATCGTCGCCGCGCACATCGTATTTTGCCAGAATGGCAGCGATCTCCCCGGAGCTGATCCGCATTTCGGTGAACAGCCGGTCCATGATCTCCGCCTCCGCCTGGGGCGGCAGGATGGGCTTCATCGTTCTGCCCCCTTCTGCCTGAGCGCCTTGGCCTTTGATGGCATATGGCGGGCTGGGTCGGGTGTACCTTGGGCCAGCTCCGGGCCCAGCCCGTTCACATACCGGATCATCTCCCGCACATTGCCGCACTGGAACTCCGGCTCCTGGAAGCCGTACCGCTCCGTGTACAACACCCACTTGGCGTTTTCGTGGGGGCAGTCCAGCGTTATCAAGAAGTATTTCCCGTCCCGCTCCCCGGCCAGCGGCTCAAACCGCGCATCGTCATACAGCGGACCATCCATGGGGCAATTATTTTTGAACCAGACATAGTAATTGTCCAGGATGAATGGATCGGTGATGCCCATGACTGCGGGGGCGATCTGCTTCAGGCGGCCCGCCAGGGACTCGTCCCGGCAGAACCAGTCATACCAGCCCGCCTCGATCTGGACGGATCGGGCCTTATCGCTGAACGCGCCCATCCGGTACATCGTCTGCCACTGGCGGACAGAGACATTTTCACGCACCGTCATCCCTCCCCAGCTTCAGCGTTTGTTTTTTCAATCAGACACCTCGTTTCGTATGGATTTTTGTTCTTTTTAGGCGCTGTTGGCCTGCATCGTGTAGTGGTTCTCCTTGGAGGCCGGGGCGTCGAACAGCGCCGCCAGCAGGTATGCCTTGGTGTTGCGCACCCGGGTCTTGTTTTCCAGGATGGCGTCCAGCAGGCGTTCGATGTGGGAGCTGTTGATCTGCGCGAACCGCTCCCGCACCAGCGTCGTGGGATATTCCCGGTTCCGCCCGATGCGGATGGTGGGGCTCTCCGTCAGGGCGGCCTCCAGCATGATCTCCACAAACTCATCCACCTGCTCCCGGTTCTCCACGGTGCGGATACAGCCGTACTCGATCTGCGCCCTGATCCGCTCCAGCTCCGAATGTACGTCGGGACAGGGCCTGTTCTCCGCACAGCCCGCCCCGCTGGGCGCGCCCGCGCGGGCGTTCCGTCCTTCTGTCTGTCGGGATAGATTAGTTTTTGATCGATTCGTACTTACTTGATTAGTATTTAATTGCGCGGGCTTCGCCGCACATGGCGCTGCCGCATCCGGCCCCGCCATATACGGGTTTTCCGGACGTGGCAAAGGCATATCCGGCCCCTCCGGTTGCGGTGGCGGCGTATCCGGCTCGATGGGCTGCTCATAGATCACATATTCGGTATCGGTGATCCGCCCATTTGCCCCGCGAAGCTGGCGGCGGACGATGTAACCCGCCTGCTCCAGCTCCCGGATGGCGGAGCCGATAGCGTCCACGCCCTCCTTGCAGATGGCGGCCAGCCCCCGAGTGGTGTAGTTCCAGGACTCCGGCAGGGACAGCATGATGGACAGCAGGCCCTTGGCTTTCAGGGACAGGCCGGTGTCCTTTAAATGATGGTTGCTCATGACGGTATAATCCCGCGTCCGTTCCACTCTGAAAATTGCCATTTCTTAAACACTCCAATCAAACAAATATAAGGGCCGGAGCGCGTCAGCGCCCCGGCCCAGCCGATTTTTTATTATGATAAATGACGGCAAGCGGCCGCCTGCTCATCGTTCTTGTCCGCCGCCTCCGGCTTTGTGCCGGGAATTGGGCCTGTCATGGGCGTTGGGACCAGCCTTTTCGGGCTCGTCCGGCGGCAGGACGGTGAAAACATCCTTGCCCGGCACCAACCCCAGGCCCCGGCCATTGTCCCATTTGATGTGCAGGGTGCCCGCATCGTCGATGTCAAACAGGGTTCCCCTGGTCCCAGGCTCGACAGGCCGCGGGTCGTCCACCATCTCCACCAGTTCGATCCTGGAGCCAACGGGGTACCGCGCCCGCAAAGCGTCCAGCCGTTCCCTTCGGATCATCATGTCCTCACCCCCCTTCTGTGCCGCCCACCTCAATGGGCAGCATCTTCTCCAAAATATCCGCGATGGCGGCAAACACCCCGGACAGCTCCCGGGCCTCCTTGACCGAGTCCTCGATCTCGTCCTGCCTCATCCGGGCGCCCTCCACCCAGAGCCGCACATTTTCCTCGCTGGGGGTGAGCAGCACCGCCCGCTCAAAGGCTTTGCAGAACAGCCCCGCCACCTTGCCCCGGTGCTCAGCCTCAACGTCCAGCACCCGGATCTCCTTTTTTGCCTTGAGCAGCTCCACCGCCTGGGCGGCGGCCTCGGCCCGCTGCTCCTCCGGTACATCCTGGAGCTGGCGGGTCAGGTTGTAACCCTGGTTGATGGACAGGTCGCCGCTGTCCAAAGCCTCCCGGATGGGGGCGGGAGCATGCTCGTCGATCTGCATCACCTTGCCCATGGTACGCTCACCCAAGCCCACCGCTTCGGCCAGCTCTTTGCGGGTGTTTACAGCAGAAATCGGGTTTGGCAATATTGCCAAACCCGATTTTGCTTCCTCGCTTTTTTGGTCCCCGCCTCCTGCGGCCATATTTTCCCTCGCCCTGGCTTCAACGTCAGGCTTCAGTTTGAGTGCGATCTTGCCCAGCTCCCACTTGTCCAGGTTGCGCCGCCCCTTCTGGGTATCCAGCACCCACTGCTTTGCCTCCAGCATATCTGCGAATGAAAACACAGCTATTTTATACGGGATGCTGTGTTTCACGCACAGTTCCTGCCGGTTGTGGCCGTCGATGATGGCCATATCCTCGTTGACGATGATGGGCGAGTAACAGCCGTTGGCCAGCAGATCCGCCTCCAGCGCGGCCAGCTGCTCCCCCGTCAGCGGGGGGAGCAGCTGGGCCATCTCAGGGAGTACAACGGGGGAGCGGTCCCCGCTGCTGTACTCGATGCCGGTGTTGCGCATTAAGCCGCCTGCCCGTCAACGCCGCTGTCAGCGGCCTCCCGGTTGGCGTTGGCGGCCTGGGCGGCCTCGTCCGCCAGGCCGGGGGACAGGAACTCCACCTCGGTGGCCTTGATCAGGAAGCCCGGCTGGCGGGTGGGGTCTTCGGCAAAGATAATCGTCTCGAAGTCGCCCACAGCGGTCAGCTTGCAGCCCTTGACGGCATAGGCGGCGCAGCGCTCCGCCAGCCTGCCCCGCACCTTGATGGAGACGAAATCGGTGGGCCGGACGCCGTTCCGATTGAGGTAGCGGCGGTCAGAGGCAATGCGCAGGATGGCGTAAGGCTTGCCCGTTTCCTCGTTCAGCTTCAGCTCTACGTCGTTGGTGAGGTTGCCGGTAGCAGTGATTTTCAGCATGGTAATCGCACTCCTTTTTGTCAGATGTTATTATTTAATGTATAAAGGGCCTGCCCCAAAGGACGGGCCC
>CATJRT010000238.1 GCA_949742895.1 uncultured Eubacteriales bacterium
GA
Source organism: uncultured Eubacteriales bacterium (assembly GCA_949742895.1). The sequence goes on from CATJRT010000238.1 coordinate 3, forward strand.
ATTCCCCGGCGGCGCGTTCTGTTGGCGAAGCGAATGACTATGCCATCCTTGAGGCTTGGAGAGCGAAGGGGTATGTTCTTCACTGCACCGGAGGATATTCGTTGCACAGCAGCCGGTAGGGCGGTTCATCCTCCTCAATGGCGGGAAAACGTCCCAGCTTTTCGTAGAACCGGTTGTCGGTGTTGTCGTCGTTGCACTGGCTTACCTCGCCCAGCAGGACCGGGCCGGAGCCGGCCTCCACCTCAAAATCGTGGTAAAGGTAGGGCTGGATGGTGATGCTTTCGCCGGGGGTCAGCCTGACCTGGGAGCCGGCGGGCACGATGCGCACGCAGCCATCCACATGGACCTGAACGGGACGTTCCCGGTCCAGCTCCTCGTCAGGCGTAGAGTTGTAGACCCGGATGAGTACGTTTCCGCCGCCGCGGTTGATGATATCCTCCATCTTGGACCAATGGAAGTGCATGGGGGAATACTGCCCCTCCTTCAGGTAGAGCAGCTTTTCGGCATAGGTTTTGGCGTATAATTCGGGCCGCTTCAGGTTGCCGTTGCGGATGGTGATGAGGGAGAAGCCCATCTTATCAAAATCTCCCATGCCGTAGTCGGTGATATCCCATCCCAGCATATTGTCCCGGATTTCGTCATATTCGTGTCCTTTGTTCTGCCACTCCTTCGGAGTAAAGCCGCAAAACGGGGGCAGCGCAAAGCCCAGCCTGGCGGCCATGGCTTCCAGCTCCTTCAGCGCGGCGTTGATCTCACTGCGTTTCATACCGGTATGCCTCCTCATTCAGTTTGCTTTCCTTCTAATGATACATGAAGCGCCGCGAGGCGGCAAGGGGGAAAATACCCCTGCCGCCTCGCAGTGCATAGGTTTACGGGATCACTGCTGTTTCAAATAGGCCTGAAGCGCCTGAGCGATTTCTCCGCGTGTGATGTGCATACGGGGTGCAAGCAGTCCGTCGGCGTTGCCGCACAGAATGCCGGCTTCAGTAGCCCAGGCCAGGGCCTCTCGCGCATACCCGCTGGCATCGCCGGCGTCGCTGAACTGCGGCTGCGCATTCTCAGGGGCGGGCTGTCCGGCCATACGCCAGAGCAGCACGGCGATCTGTTCCCGGGTCACGCTGTCGTCTGGAGCAAAGCGGGTGCTGCTGTAGCCCTTGACAACGCCGGTCTGAGCCGCCCAGTGAACTGCCTCGCCATAGTAGGCGTCGGGATCGACATCGGCAAAGGTGAGGGCAAAATCGGAGTGGTCAAGGTCCGGGCTCCCCGCCGCACGGTACAGGACGACGGCCAGCATGGCGCGGCTCATGGACAGGTCGGGGGCGAACAGAGTTTCGCTGATGCCTTCGAACAGCTTCTGCTCATAGACGAACTGCACCGCGCTGTGATACGGGCTGTCCTCCGCCACGTCCTCAAAGGGGTGGGGCGCGCCGCCCAGCGGTGTGTCACCGTCATCCACATCCTCTGTCGGCGGGAGTATTATTTCGGGAACAACGGGAAGGGGGTAAGTGGTTCCGGGCTCGGGGCTCTCGGAGGGGCCGGGCGGTTCGGGCTCGTCAATGGGAGTGCCCACCGCGTGGACGATGTTGGCGTGGAGGCGCTTGCCGCCCTCATAGAACATATGCCACACGCCGTCGTCGTCCTGGATAAAGCAGGGAGCTCCGGCGCGGCCATAGTCGGGCCATTCGGCGTCGTCGTCCGTGTCGCTGTCGTAGCGCTGGCCTCTGGATTCGTAGAGGATGCCCCAGGGGATTACTTCGTCCAGACCCTCGCCTACCTCAAAGGCGTATATTTCACCGGAGGAGGCGTGGCAGATGACAAAATAGCGTCCGTCCCACTCCATGAACCATGGACCGGAGAAATTGTTCATGTACTGAGGATCCATGTCGGGGTTGAGCAGGGAAGTGGTGACAGGGGTCCAGCTGATGGCGTCGTCGGAGTAGGCCCAATAGATGTTGCGGTGCATATTGTTGCCGCTGCCGGTGATCATCAGCAGCATGATGTACCGGTTGCCCAGTCCAGGCACCTCGTGCTCATATACACGGGCATAGCTGGCCTCGCTGAAGCCGCTGCCGGTGGGAGAGAACTGGTTGGCAGTGACGCAGACGCCGCCGTAGGTCCAGTGGATCAGGTCGTCGGAGGTGGCGTAGCGGGTAGTGGGGTTCTCGCCGTGGAAGTACATGAACCAGCAGCCGTGCTGCTCGTTCCACATCACATGGGGGGAGGAGACATGGGAAACGCTGTAATAATTGCCGCTGCCATCCTCCATGGCCCATGTCTTGCCGATGACGGGGTTGCCATCGTACTCCACCCACGGCCCGTTCAGGGAGTTGGAGGCGGCGACGCAGTTGCCCGCCGGGGCGTCGTGGGGGGCGTAGAACAGGTAGTAGCGGTAGTCGCCCCACCCATTGGAGACGGGATGGTCCTTGGTATCCACCACGCAGGGGAAGTTGAACTCCTGGGTGGGGTTATAGAGGTAGTCCTCCAACTGGATGGTGTAATCCACCGGTGTGAAGGTGGGGAATACAGGCGCGGGCCGGTCGGCGGTGACGGTGTAGATGCCGGAAATGGCTCTGCGCCCGTTGGCCGTGGCCTGCACGTAATAGGAGCTGACCTTCAGGCCGGAGGGAATGGTGAGGCTGATAACAGCGGAGCCGCCGGCAAACGTACCCTGAGCGGCGATGTCCATGGGAGCATAATTCTTGTCCAGAAGGACGATGGACACAGGTGCGCCGTCCTCGAACTCGGTTCCGGTAACTGTGACGGCAATGGTCTGCTCCTCTGTCTCCTTCTGGGACGGGGCGGACAGGGTTACGCCGGTGAGCTTGGCGGGGGAAGCGCCATCGGGAAGGATGGAGCCGGTTCCGACACGCACGTCCTTCACGTCCAGGTTGCAGCGTCCGCCGTTGTCCGCGCCAAAGCGGATCAGGTCGCCGCCCTTGTAGGTTTGGAAGGGCACCGAGTCGAAGGCAAGCTGGCCGTCCGCGTATACATCATAGAAGAACGAGCCGTTTTTAGGGAACACGATAGTGGTGATGGTGTGCCAGACGGTGGTATCCAGCTCCATGCAGTACAAACCGCTGCCGATGGCGTTGGCGCTGATGTAGCCGTGCTCGCCATACCCCAGGAACAGGGATGCGATCTTGCCGTTGGTGTCGTTGGCGTCGCTGCCCATGCGGATGCCGATTTCGTTGGCTTCGCCGTCCACGGGACCCGCCACGCGCACAGTGGTCTCCATGGTAAACCCGGCTCTGGGCAGAGCCAGGGAGGCGGGGGAGATCAGCCAGTGGTACTTGGAGGCTGCGTCGATACTGCTATCGTTGGGCTTGAGGATGTTGACATATCCGTCGTGCTGGGTAAATGTTCCGGTTTTGGAGGAGGAGCGGAAGGAATCGCTTTTCCAGTCGGGGAACATCTTGTGGTCCAGGATATCCCAGGTGACGGCGGGCTGCTCTGGCTGTTCGCCGGGCCAGGGATTTTCAGCGGCGGTCAGCAGGCTGGACAGGTCGCCGGCACCCAACCGGGCGGAGCGGATGTCCATATTGCCACGGGCGGTGTTGTCCATGCCCATGCGAAACAGGTTGCCACCCTTGTAGATCTTGGCGGCTGCGCCGGTGATAACCCTGGTCCCGTCAACATAGATGTCGTAGGTTTTGCTGACGGGGTCGATGACCATACCGTAGTTGTGCCAAATGGTGGTGTCCAGCTCATAGCCTTCGGAGCCGTCCGAATTGGCGGAGACGAGGCCCTGCGTACCGTACTGCACAAAGATGGGGTAGAGCTTGCCGTTGAGGTCGTTGGAGCCGGTGCCCATGCGGATGGAGACTTCGTTAAGTGCAGGTGAAGTGGTCTCGCCCGCCATGCGCAGGGTGACCTCGGCGGTAAAGGGCTGGTCGGTGGGAAGGGTGGGCGTGGCCTGGGGGACCAGCCAAATGTAGGGACCGGGCGGCGAGGGAGGGATTTCCGCCTTTTCGCTGTCAGATTTCAGGATGTTGACGAAGCCGCCCTTTTGGGTGACGGTTCCGGCACTGCCTCGGCTGACCTTCCACTCGCTGGTGTAGCCGGTCTCCAGGGAGCTGTCCAGCAGGTCCCATGCCAAGGGCTGGAGCGGCTGGTCGCCGCCGATGAGAATGTCCTGGGTGGTATTTTCCAGGGGCAGCCGCATGGCGGTGTTGTCCTTGGCGATGTTGCTGTGGGCGGGATTGAGGCCGTAGAGATAGCGCAGACTGCCGCTGCCGGCGATGGGGCTGGCCAGGGTGAGCTGGATGGTATTGGCATCCAGCCGCACCGCGCTGGTGATGGCCGTCTCTGTGCGGTTGTCCAGCACAGAGAAGCCAGTGATCTCGCCTTGCGTGCTGATGTCGGAGCCGCCGCGGTGGGCGATGGTCACGTTGACCACCTGGCGGGTGCTGTCGGCGTAGTCGGCGGATTCAATGTATGGGCCGCGGTAGTAGTCGCTTGCGCCATAGTAGTAAAGGATGCTGTTGGCCACCCGGCGGCCAATTTCATTCAGGCCCGCCGTGGTGTAGTGGGCAGTGTCCTGCCGCTCAAATTCCATCTCGGTAGCGGCCAGGAAGAAGTCCTTGCCGTCATCCAGGTCGTGCTGGGCGGAACGGATTTCCGTATAGGCCGCGTCGTTGGAGATATTGGTGTCGTGGGTGCCGATCTGGCACAGGAAGATGGGCAGGCTTTCGTTGTCCAGGTCGGTACGCAGGCGGGACAACAACGTACGCATATCCGCCTCGTAGACCGCCTGGGAAATCTCCAGCCGTCCGTCGGTTTCGCCCTGGTTCCAGATCGCCAGCTCTACGCCGCCCGCTCCCGTAGCGCGGGACACCGCTTTGCCGTAGAGCGTGCCGGTATCAAAGGGGTTAGACACATTGTAGTACATCCAGTAGCGGTTCGCAGAATGCCCGATGTTGGGGGCGTGCAGGCCGGAGCCGCTGTCGGCGGCGGGGATGATGCCGATGGGCAGGTCCAACTTGTCCACCAGCAGGTTGGCCATGGCCGGAACCAGGGAATTGCCTGCCCCGTCATAGGGGTCCTTCAAGTGGACCCAGGAGCCGTTGTACTTGGCTACCCGGTCGTCTGCCACAGTGGCGGTACCCTTGCCTTGGCCCACCATGTTGGACTGTCCGATGCACAGGATGTTAATGCCGACGCCCCAGCGGTTTTCGCTTTGGAGGGTTTCCAGCACGCTGCCGTCTCCACCGACGGCCCGCAGCTCCAGCACGTACCAGCCGCCCTGGGGAACGGTGAGTGTGCCGGACCATGCGCCGACGGCGTTTTCAGCCACAGGGGTCCAGCCGACCACAACGGTTTTTTCCGTGTAGTCCAGCACCTGCGCCTCGATGGTCACAGGTGTGCCGAGCTCCACTTTGCCGCTCAGTTGGACAATCCCGTTTTCCTGAACGGGGTCGCGCTGGATGACCTGATAGTCCACCGGCGCGGTTAGAGTGAGGGTCTCCTCGGGGACGGCGATGCCCCGGACCACCACGTCGTCGAACTCAGCGGATGTTCTATTGGTGCCCAGACCGATCATCCCCTTGCTGTAGGCGTTGTCCGTATCGGTATGCTCCAGCTCCAGTGCGCCGTCCACGTAAAGGGAGATCTTCTGTCCGGAAAAGGCCAGCTTGATAGTGTACTGCCGGTCCAGCTCCATGGAGTAGCTCTTTGTGACCATATCCTTTGCGGAGGTGCTCTTCCAGCGTCGGGAAATGGTCAGCTTTCCATTGACATAAGAGGCATAATAGCGGTTGTTGGCATCGGTGGCGCGGCCATTGACAAAAAACGCGATGCCGTTGGTGGACGCCCGGGGCGTGACCTTGACTTCGACCTCATAGTCGGTCCAGTTGGGATTGCCCGCAAAGGTGAGGTATCCCCCGGAGGTGCTCGACTGGGTGTAGACCCCGTCGGCAATGGTCCAAGTGTCGCTGTTGGGCGTCCATGCGCCGGTGTCGGCGGAAAAATCGTCCTCGAACAGCGTCTCGAATGTGGTGGTGCGCTCCTCCCCTGGAGGAGCGGCGGCATAGGCCGCGGCGAGGGGCGTTTGAAGCAGCCCGAGCAGCATGGCCAATACCAGGAATAACGCGCATTTTTTCATTGTCATTCTCCTTGTATTATAGAGTAGTAGTTATTAGGGCCCCTCTCCAAGGGCTGTGCTACACTGTAAGGGATGCTGTGGATTGGTGTCATTCTCCTATCAC
>CATJRT010000239.1 GCA_949742895.1 uncultured Eubacteriales bacterium
GAGTGCTTCATACTGGGGATGTCCATTTAGGGGACATGGCTGGGCCAACCAAGGATGGCGTCAACCTGCGCCGCCTGGATACCCTGGCCTGCATGGACCATATCGTCCAGACGGCCCTGGACCAGGGACCGCACCTGACCATCATCGCGGGGGACCTGTTCAACCGGTCCCGCGTGTGGGCCGACACCGCGCTGGACGACGTGAACGACGCCCTGAGCCGGTTTATCCGGCCCCTGTGCGAGTATAGCGACGCTGTGGTGCTGCTGTTCGGGACCATGAACCACGACAACCCCAGGGCCTTCGAGGTCATCAAGAAGGCCACCGGGGACCTGGAAAACCTCCGCATCTACACCACTCCGAAGGTGGAGAAGATCGCCACCAGCGCGGGGCCGGTACAGATCATGGCCGTCCCCGGCTTTGACAAGGCCCGCCTCCGCCTGTTCAACCCTGGCGCCGACAAGGAGACAGAGAACCGGAACGCCACCGCGCTGGTCAACGACATCATCCTGGGCCTGTCCACGGAGATCGACCCGGCCTTCCCCTCCATCCTGACCGCTCACTACACCGTGAGCGGGAGCGAATCGGAGAACGGCAGCACGTTCCTGGCTGGGCAGGATGTGGTCATCCTCCCGGCCACCATCGACGCGGCGCAGGTGGACCTTGCCTGCTTCGGCCATATCCACAAGCCCCAAAAGCTGATGAGCAATACCCCGGCCTACTACTGCGGGAGCCCGAACCAGCTCACCTTCAACGATGAGGGGGAAGATCACGGCTTCTGGATTCACGACATCTATAATCCTAAAAGCGAGGGCATAGGGCGTAGCGAGTTCGTACATACCCCGGAGCGCCGACACTTCACCCTCCGCATGAGCGCGGAGGATGTGGTCCAATTCATCTCCAGCGGGGAGTATGCGGCCCCGGCGGGCGTCAAGGACACCATCGTCCGCATCCGGTATAGCTGCACCACGGAACAGGAGAAAGCCTTCAACCGGGCCGAGCTCCAGAGACAGATCATGGCCGCCGGTGCCTTCTATGTGGCGGAGATCGTCCCGGAGGACGTCGAGGACCTGGACGCCAAGAACCAGCTCACAGAGCACGACGGCCCGGCGGAGTGCCTGGCCCGCTGGCTGGAGGCCAACGAGATCACCGGCGAGAAGGCCGCCCGCCTCATGGAGCTGGCCGCCCCCATCATCAGGGTGGCGGATGATGGCCGGGACGATGGGAAGCATACCGGCGCTTTTGTCCCGAAAACGATCTTAGTGCGGAATTATCGGAGCTATACCGACGCCTTTTTCGATTTTGAGCCGGTACACATGGCTATGGTCAATGGCCGGAACGGCGTGGGCAAGTCCTCCCTGTTCATGGACGCGATTGCCGACTGCCTCTATGAGGAGACGCGGAAGGAGGACATCGGCGGCTGGGTCCGGGACGGGACCAAGAGCGGGTCCATCACCTTCACCTTCGACATGGGCGGCCAGACCTACCGGGTGGTCCGTACCAGGACCAAGGCCGGGCGCGGGACCCTGGCCCTCCAGCGCTTCGACACCGAGGCTGAGGAATGGGCCGATGAGAGCGACACCACCATGAAGCTGACCCAAGCGAAGATCGTCCGGCTGCTGGGCATGGACTGTAATACCTTCTGTTCCATCGCCCTTATCCGGCAGGACGCCTATGGCCTGTTCCTGGACGCCGACAGCGACCGCCGCATGGAGGTCCTGAGCGCCCTGCTGGGCCTGGACATCTACAACCGGATGAGCGAGGCCGTCAAGGCGAACGCCAAGGAGCAGCGGCAGAAGATCGCCGCCGCCAAGGAGCGCGTCAAGGTGCTGGGTGAGCAGGCCGCCGGGAAAGACCAGCTTAGGGACGATGACATGATCCTGTGGGAGAAGACCCAAGAGCTGGAGGCAGCCATAAAGGAAAACGAAACGTCCTTGCGGATTGCCGAGAGCGACGAATCCCTCATCCAGGAGCTCACCAAGCAGGCAGAGGAGAAATCCAAGCAGGCCACGGAGCTGGGGGACGACCAGTACAAGAAAATGGGCCTTCTGCGCGAGCTTGAGGCCCAGGTGGCGGACGCCCGGACCCTTGCCAATGGCCTGGAGGCCGCAGAGGAGGCGGCCAAGCGCCTGGAGGATGCCCGGCGGGCCGCTGAGGCCCTGATGCCTACCAGGACCCGGGACATGGAGATTTTGAAGGAGCTGGGCCTCAATCGGAAAGCCCTGGAGGACGCCGAAACGGCTATCGGGCGTCTGGAATCCGCCAAACTCCGGCATGAGGGAATCCGCGGGAGGCGGGCCGAGATCGAGGCTGCTGTGGAAGCGCTCAAGACCATCGGTGCCCGGATGGAGGCTGCCCAGGCGAAGGTCGAGCAATTCAAGGCCACCAATAAGGCCAGACGCGACGCGAAGGCCGCCGCAGATCAGCACGTCGCGGACAGCAGGGTCCGCATCGGGGAGCTGTCTTCCCGACTGGAGGCCGCCAAGGCCGAAGCCGGGAAACTGGCCGACAGCGGATGCCCGAGCCCGGCGACGGCCACCTGCAAGTTCTTGACCTCCGCCGTGGCCGCGCAGGCCGCTATACCGGAGCTGTCCACGGCTCTGGAGACGATGAAGGCGGAGGACCGGGCCGAGTATCAGCGCTTGATGGAGGTCTACCAGAAGGCCAAGGAGGCCGACGACGCCATGGGGGACCCGATGGCCCTGCTCATGGACATCGAGGCGGAGCGCCAGAGGCTTCAAAACGTCGCCAACCTGGCCCCGGAGCTGGCCGCTGCGGACGCCAAGATGGAGGAGATCGCCGCCTCACTGGATGAAAACCACCGGCGCGTCACCGAGCTCAAGAGCGCCATTGACACCCTGGAGCGTGAGCGGGCGGAGCTGTCCGGGGACCTCAACGTCCTGGAGGAGCTGGAGGCCACCATCAAGGGCCTGGAGCCCATGGCCGCCACCCTGGGGAGCTGCAAGGCTGCCTCTGCCTCTGTGGGAGCCCTGGCCCCACAGATCAACCGGCTGAATGCTGAGATCACGGAGCTACGGACGAAAAAAGAGAAGGCCGAGCTGGAGGCCCATGAGCTCAGAGGGCGCATCCCCGCTTCCTTCACTGGCCGGGCCGCTTCCCTGCGGACGCTCATCGACACCAAGCGGAAGACCATCACCGACTACGCCACCCAGCGGGGGACCATCAAGGCGAAGCTGGAGAGCATCGCCGAGGCCGAGGCTCAGATGGCGGAGCTGCGGGTGTCTATCGAGAAGACGGCAGCGGTCCTGGATGACTACACCGTCCTGGGGCAGGCGTTCAGCATCGACGGCATCCCCTACATGATTATCCGGGGCGTCGTCCCGGAAATCATGCGGCAGAGCAACGACATCCTGGCCGCCATGACCGGCGGGCGTATGGCTGTGGACATCCGCACCGAGAGGGAGCAGAAGTCCACGCAGAAGATCGTCAACAGTCTGGAGGTCTGGATAAACACCATCACGGGAGGCAACCGGCCCTACCAGTCCCACAGCGGCGGCGAGAAGGTCAAGATCGCACTGGCCGTCACGCTGGGCCTGGCAGATGTCAAGGCCCGCCGGGCCGGGGTCCAACTGGGGATGCTGTTCATTGATGAGCCCCCCTTCCTGGATGGGGACGGTACGGAAGCCTACGCCGACGCGCTGGTGAGCATGGGAACCAGAAACCCCAATATCCGCATCCTAGCTATCTCCCACGACCCCACCATGAAGGCTCGTTTCGCTCAGAACATCGTCGTGACCGGCGGCGATGACGGCAGTACGGTGGAAATGGAATAACAAGTGGCTGGGCGGCTTCTGAAACTCTGAGGAAAGGAGGGCCCGCCCGTTGAACTACCTGCGAGAGATCAACGCATTTAGACGGCTGATGGAGCGGGCCCCCCTGTCCATCGCGGCTCAAATACTCTGGTATGTCCTCATGGACTTCGACAACCGGCTGCGATGGGCGGAGGAGTTTTCGATAGATAACGACCGGCTTATGCAGATGATGAATGTATCATCCAGGCACACGCTTGTAAACGCCCGAAAAGAGCTGATGGGTGCTGGAGCGCTGTCCTTCACCCCCGGAAAGAAGGGAGCGCCCAGCACCTACCGGATGCTATCCATCGCCGAGCAAGAACCCGTTACCCTACCGCCGGAGAGCCCGGACGACTTCCTGTATGAAGTCAGAGACGACATTACCACCTATTTCGGCTACACCGAAGCCCTGGGCAAAGAGCTCCAACAGACCGTCGAGGCGATCTGGAAGGAGTTCCTGCCTGGGGAAAAACCGTCTGAGGCGGACGCCCGGGAGGTCTTCAATTACATCTACACCCAAGACCGGCAGGAAGATGGAACGGTCATTATGCACTTCCCAAAGGAGCGGAAGGAAATGCTGGCCTACGCCTTCGAGATTGCCCGGAAAAAGAGGGCGGTCAACTGGACGTACATCGGGGGAATCTTCCAAAACTGGGCCCGAGCCAACTTACACACAATGCAAGAGATTTATGAACATGAGGAGAGGCGCTACCAGCGGCGTGGCGTTTCGTAAAGGAGGCAATCAAGATGAAATCTAAAATCGTCGCGCTGCTGTGCTTGCTGGCCTGCACCGCGATCATGGCGAGCGTGGTCCTGCTCCCCGAGGATGTGAGCGGTGACCTGGAGCCCAGCACATCGGCCCCGGCAGCGAGCGCCGGGCCGCAGATCAGCGACACCACCAAGCCGGAGCTACCCGTGGACGCCACCCCGGA
>CATJRT010000240.1 GCA_949742895.1 uncultured Eubacteriales bacterium
CGGCAACCTGGGCGCACCCCGGCTGGCGGAGGAGGGCGCGGCCCTGGCCACCCTGCTGGCCCGGGTGCTGTCCTGCTCCATCACGGTGGTGTGGGCGGTGCGGGACCGCAAGTTCCGCCTGGACCCTGCCCTGCTGTTTCGGCCCGGCGGGGAGATGGTCCGCCGCTTCATCCGCTTCGCCACCCCGGTGATGTGCAATGAGACCTTCTGGGGGCTGGGTACCTCCCTGTTCCCCACCATCATGGGCCACATGGATGGCTCCAAGGAGATTTTGGCCGCCTACGCCATCGCGGGCAACATCACCAACCTGTGTACTGTGGGCGTGTTCGCCATCGCGGGCACCGCCGCCATCCTGGTGGGTCAGGAGATCGGATCGGGCAACGCAGACCGGGTGTATTCCCTGGGGGCCTTGCTGGACGTGCTGGCCTTCCTGTTCGGGCTGGCATCCGGTCTGGTATTTCTGGGCATCCTGTACTGGGCCATCGTACCATACCTCTATCCGAGGTTTGATCTGTCCGCCAGGGCGGGAGAAATCTGCACCATGATGCTCACCGTGGTGTTTGCCTTCATGCCCCTGCGTTCCTTCGACACCACCAACATCGTAGGGGTGCTTCGGGGCGGCGGCGATGTGCGGGCGGCTACCCTCATCGACCTGACGCCCCTGTGGGTGGCAGCCATCCCCCTGGCGGCGCTGGCGGGGCTGGTGCTCAAGGCAGGCATCCTCTGGGTATACATCGCCATGATGAGCGAGAACCTGGTCAAGAGCGCAGTGGGCGTGTGGCGCTTCCGCAGCGGCAAGTGGATCCGCGACGTGACCGGAGAAAACGTACCCGAGCCTGTCTGAAAGGAGGTCTTTTCATGTTGCCCCAGGACCCGAACATTTTGCTCAGCTATGTGAACACCAAGCTGCGGGACGAGTATGGCAGCCTGTCCGCACTGTGCGCCGGGCTGGATGCCGGCGAGGCAGAGCTGGCCCAGAAGCTGGCTGCACTGGGCTATGCCTACGACCCGTCCGCCAATCAATTTAAATCTGTTTGAAAAGGAGAACCGTAATGCTGCTTGATTTTTCCGTTATGGAAGAGACCGTAATCCCAAATTTTATGGGCGGCGAGGGAGAAATCCACGCTAAAATGCAGGTGGACGGGCTGAACCGCATCCTTCACGGCATTCTGCCCCCCGGCTCCACCATCGGCCTGCACACCCACGAGACCAGTAGCGAGATCGTTTACATCCTGTCCGGCACAGGCAAGGTGCTATACGACGGGAGATACGAGCCGCTGAAGGCCGGGGACTGCCACTACTGCCCCAGGGGACACGCCCATTCCCTCATCAACGACAGCGACGGCCCGCTGGAGTTTTTCGCAGTGGTGCCGAACCAGTAAGAAAGCGTTACAACAAAGGAGGTCTGCCCCATGCTCAACACCCAAAAGCCCGACTGTTTATTCTGTAAGATCGTCAAAGGAGAAATCCCCGCTAAGATTCTCTACAAGGACGAAAAATGCGTGGCGTTTCACGACATCGATCCTCAAGCGCCCGTCCACTTCCTGGTCATCCCCAAGGTCCATATCGGCTCCTGCGGGGAGATCAACGGCACCAACTCCCTGGTGGTAAACCGCTGCTTTGAGGTCACCTCCAAGGTGACGAAGGAGCTGGGTGTCACCGATTTCCGGGTGGTTTCCAACTGCGGCGCACAGGCGGGCCAGTCCGTTCCCCACCTGCACTTCCATGTGCTGGCAGGCCGGGACATGACCTGGCCTCCGGGCTGAACCAGTTCAGGCCCCACACCCGGTGTGGGGCCTTGCTTTTTGCTCTGCGGTATATTATAATAGTCTGGAACGAAAAGGGGAGAATGGAATGAAACGAAAACTGCGCGTTGCAGCCATTGTTGTGCTGGCGTTGGTGTTTGCTGGGAGCCTGACTGGGGTACTGCTGCGGGTGCTGGACTACCGCGGAGGTGCAGAGGACTACGGCGAAGCGGAGTCACTGGTGGGCGTGCCGGAGCTGGATATGAATTTGGATATGTCCGGCCTATCCAATATCGTGGTAGACTGGTCCGAGCCGCTGGAGCCGGATGCGTCTGAGACGCCCACAGAGGCGCCGGCAGAACCGGAGCCATCTGCAGAGCCAAAACCCCGGCTTACCCAAGAGGAGTATGAGCAGATACTAAAGGCGCTGGACTTGTCCGCCCTGCGGGCGGTGAACAGCGACGTGGTCGGCTGGATCGTCATTCCGGACACCATGGTGTCCTATCCGCTGGTGCAGGGGAGTGACAACCAGTATTACCTGAACCATACCTGGAAGAATGTGCAGCGGTCGGTGGGGTCCATTTTTATGGAATACCGCAACAGTGCCGGTTTCAGCGATTTCAACACCATTATTTACGGTCACCGGATGTCGGACAGCTCCATGTTCCATACCCTGCTGTCCTATAGCCGGGAGAGCTTTTATCAGTCCCACCCCGTGGTTTACATTGCCGGGGACGGCGTATGCCGCCGGTACAGAATTTTTTCCTCCTATGAGGCCAGCGTGGATGGAATGACCTACACCCTGGGCTTTCGTGGAAACGAGGACAGGCAGGAGTTCATCAACTACTGCCTGTCTCAGTCGGCCATCTATACCGGCGTTGCCCCCTCAGCAGACGGGCAGATCCTCACCCTGTCCACCTGCACCAATGCCGGAAGTACAGACTCCCGCTGGGTGGTCCATGCGGTACTGGAAAAGATTATATAAAAACATACCCGCCCTGCGGCGGTGGATTTTGGAATGTTTTGGTTATTCGATTGTGCTTGCAACGGTTGGAGAACTATGGTATTATTATAATTAAGTAACTGTGCTTTGCTCCGGCTCATTGCCGTCGGGTTGCGTGTAATGAGCCGGTACACAGCGCACGTCTATAAGCTCTCCTGACAAAAATCCGAAGGAGGACCTATATCATGGGGAAAAGTATTAAAAGATCGGTCAGTATCCGGGTGATTTGTGCCATCGTGGCCATTGTGCTGTTCAGCTTTGTGACCACGGCAAATGTCCTGCGCATCAAAGGCACCCAACAGAACAATTCCCAGGCCAGCGCACTGCTGGACAACGCCCAGAAGGCGGAGGTGGCCCACTACAAGTGGTCGGCCAACCTGAGCAACGCCTTATATACCGGAACTGAGTTCACCGGCAGCATGGACCATACAGGCTGTGTACTGGGTAAGTGGCTGTACAGCGAGATTGATTTGAAGGACAGCGAAATCGACAGCCTGCGCGCCCAGATTGAGCCGCTGCATAAGGACCTGCACGCTTCTGCCGGTACCGCCTTGGAGCTGCTGGCGACCAATCCTGATCAGGCCAGAGAGTACTATCAGGAGACCATCCAGACCAACCTTGGTACGTTGGTGGGGCTGCTGGACAAGGTGGTGGAGCGGGGAAACGCACTCAGCGCCGAGTGCGAGGCTTCCATGAACAGCACTGTGAACCTCATGCAGGGGATTACTGCAGTCTGCCTGGTGCTGAATTTGGTCGCCCTCATCAGCCTGGTGGTGTATGTGATGAACAGTGTCATCAAGCCCATGCTGCTTATTACGGATAAGGTCCGTCCCCTCCAGGAGGGCAGGCTGGATCTGGACCTGAACTACAGCTCCCAAAACGAGCTGGGCCAGCTTGCAAAGACGCTGGAGCAGTCCATGGAGCGCATCCATGAGTATGTGGAGGACATCGGCCACGTGATGGGCGAGCTGGCCCAAGGAAACTTTGATGTGTCCACCTCTATCCGTTATATCGGCGATTTCCGCTCCATTGAGGAAGCGCTGAACACCTTTACTTCGGCGGTGTCCGGCGCATTGGGCAACATCACCCAAGCAGAGCAGCGGGTGTCTGGCCACGCCGAGCAGCTTTCCAGCGGCGCCCAGGCCCTGGCCCAGGGAGCTACGGAGCAGGCCAGCGCGGTGCAGGAGCTGTACGCCACCGTAGACGATCTGTCCAAAAGTTCCACCCGTAATGTTCAGGCTGCGGCCGATGCCCAGGAGAGCGCCCGGCTCACCAGCGAGCAGGTCACCCTCAGCAGTAAGCAGATGGAGGAGATGGTGGCAGCTATGGGCGATATTGCCGAGGCCTCCCAGCAGATTGGTAAGATCATCGCTACCATCGAGAACATTGCATTCCAGACCAATATCCTGGCCCTGAACGCGGCGGTTGAAGCTGCCCGAGCCGGGGCTGCGGGTAAGGGCTTCGCCGTGGTGTCCGAGGAGGTGCGCAATCTAGCCTCCCGGTCGGACGAGGCTGCCAAGGCCACCAAGGACCTCATTGAAAACTCTATCCAGGCCACCCAGCGGGGGACCGAGATCGTGGGCGAGGTGTCTGATTCCCTGAAGAAAGCGCTGGAGCTGGTGATGGAGTCCAACACGGCCATCGGTGCCATTACTGAGGCCATCCACCAGGAATCGGAGTCCCTTGCCCAGGTGAGCGAGGGCATCGGGCAGATTTCCGCTGTGGTGCAGACCAACTCTGCCAGCAGCGAGGAGTCCGCCGCCGTCAGCTCAGAGCTGTTTGAGCAGGTCCACCTCCTGGAAGACGAAACCCGTAAGTTCAAGCTGAAAAGCGGCAGATGGGATTACGCTTCCACCTAAATGATTATAAAAAGACTGGGGCGCATCCATATGGATGCGCCCCGGCGCTTTCAAGACAGCGAAAACAGGGGCTGCCACATTGTAGAGGGTGGTCCCTGTTTGTTGACATAAAACGATGCTGTGCACACGCTTTGCGGCAGTGTAGCTCGACGGCCCGCTATACATAGAGTATTACGGCGGCAGACTGTCCGTCCCAGGTACATTCCCTTCCGAGGGCACAACCGGCGCAAAGGGGCTTGTGGAGCGGGGGTGAACCGTCTGTGGGGGCTGTGGAAGCTGTGGAAAACTTTGTGGAGATTGTGGATAACTCTCCGTATCATGACGGAGCGGCATTATGGAAACCGTTAACAGAAAGGCGCCCCGTCCAACCGGACGGGGGCGCAGAAGGTCAGCGATGGAACAACGCGCCCTTAAAGCCGCCCAGCCGCCGCCAGGACTGGCCCAAAACAGACAGCAGGGAACGTTTGCCCCGGGGCTGAACAGCGGTCTCGGAGGCGCTGTCCGGCACGGCAGGATACAGGCTGCGCAGGCGTGAAATACAGGTCATGCAGGCAGGAATCAGGAACAGGTCCGCACACACCCACGCGGCAGGGGAGGCAAAGCATGCGGCGGTGAAGCCGAATGTGGGGACCATAAAGAAGCCCACCACGGTCCTGGCCGCCATTTCCAACACGCCTGCCAGGATGGCAAAGGTGCTGAAGCCCATGCCCTGGATGGAAAAGCGCAGAATGTTCACCAGGGACAGGGGGAAGAAAAACGCAGACAGAGTGATGATATACTGGGTGGCCAGGGAGACCAGCCGGGTTAGCTCGGGTTCCACAGGGTTCAGGAACAGCATGACGCCCTGTGGGGCCAAAAACAGCATAGCGAGGAACGCCGCCGCAGAGTAAATCAGGCCCAGCAAGGAGCAGGCGCGGACGCCCTGGCCCAGCCGGTCCAGCTTTTGTGCGCCTACGTTTTGACCGCAGTAGGTGGCCATGGCCGCGCCCATGGCGTCATAAGGACAGGCGATGAGCTGGTACAGCTTGCTGCCCGCCGTCACCGAGGCCACATAAACGCTGCCCAGGGAATTGACGGCCCGCTGGAGCACGATGGAGCCGATGGCCGTGATGGAGTATTGCAGGCCCATGGGGATGCCAGCGGCACACAGTACCCGGCAGGCACGGGCGTTTGGCTGCCATTCCTCGCGGGTCACCCGGAGAATGGGGAATTTGCGAATCATATAGAGCAGGCAGGCCAGCCCAGACGCCGCCTGGGAGACCACGGTGGCGATGGCCGCGCCCATCACCCCGGCGTCAAAATACAGGATAAGAACCAGGTCCAACACGACGTTCAGCCCGGAGGACAGCGCCAGGAAGTACACTGGGGTCTTGCTATCGCCAAGGGAACGGATGATGCCCGCCAGCAGATTGTAGAGGAAGGTGGCGGGTATGCCCATGAAGATTATGAAGATATAGCGGTAGGAGTGCCAATAGATGTCTGCAGGGGTGTCCATGGCGGTGAGGATCACCGGGCACAGCAGGCCCGTGGCCACAGTGAGGACCAGGGCGAACAGGCCGGAGAGATAGGCGGCGTTGGCCACGTACCGGCGCATGGTGGGGAAG
>CATJRT010000241.1 GCA_949742895.1 uncultured Eubacteriales bacterium
CCCTTCGGCTGGTTCTTGAACGTCAGGCTGACAGTACGGCCTTCCTTAATCTGAATGGTCTGGCTTTGGGTGTCGATGATGAACCCAGCGGGGGCCTTCACCTCAGTGACGATGACGCTCTTGCCGGGGGTGAGGCCGTCGATGCGCACCTCGCCGTTTTCATCGGAACGGTAAATTCCGTTCCCGTCGCCGATGAAGCTGCCATCCGAATAAGTGACCTTAAACTCGGCATTTTGCAGGGTAACAGAGGGATTCGTAGCGCAAACCTTACGCAGAAGAAGGGAGCCGTCCGGCGAGTTGTTGAACCTCACCGTCACCACGCTCTGCTCCCCACTGTCCGCCAGGTAGACGGTTTCGGTGGCTTTCACGATATTGTAACCATCGGCGGCCTCAATTTCCTCCACGACATATGTTCCGGGATTAAGGCCAGTCCACATGGCGATGCCGTTCTTCCCGGTGACCTTCTGCCCGATGACGGTGCCGCCCGTGCCGGAAGCGCCGCCCAGGTAGCGCAGCTGGAACGTGCAACCGGGGAGGGCCTGGTGGGTTACGCTGTCGTATTTTTCGACGATCAGCGCGTTTTTCGGAACATTTTCAAACTGAACGGTGTGGGTTTTGCCAGCAGAAAGATAGATTTCCTGCGTATCAGGCTGTTTGATGGTGAAGCCGGGGGCAGGTTCCAGCTCTTTAATTTTGTACCAGCCCGTCTCCGCATGCTCCAGCACGATCTCGCCGTCCGCATTGGTGTAGTGGACGCCCAAATCGTTATACTCACCGCTCTGCGTGTCATCACTGCTGCGCCAAATCTGGAATTTGACGTTAGCGATGGGGCTGTGGGTGATGGAATCCACCTTCAGAACCTTCAATGTGGGCTTTTCGATGTTGGTCAGTTCGATGGTGGCCGTCTTGTTGGCCTCCAGCTGCACCACATGGAGCGTGTCATCGTGCACCCAGCCGTCCTTGGGCTTGACCTCCCGCACGGTATAAGTGCCGGGATTCAGCCCCTCCAGCACGATCAGGCCGTCTTTGTCGGTGAGCTTCTGGGTGGAGTAGCCACCGTCCACCTCTTTAATTTCAAAGAGAACGCCGGACAACGGCTCACCCGTCTGCGCGTCGATCTTCATGAGCCGCAGGCCGGGCTTGGTGGAGTTCACGAAATCCACCACCACATCCTCGTCCTTGGACGCCTCGATCCAGACGGTTTTGCGGTTGTTGGAGTCCAAAATATAGGGCTTGGGCACATCCGTCTCTGTAACTTCGTAGCACCCGGAGGCCATGTCCTTCAGCACGGCCTTGCCATCCGCGCCCGTCACCACGTCGTTTTCGTAACCGTTGTTTACGCCGCTGATGTGGAAGGAGGTGCCGGGGATAGGAGCGCCCGTCTCGGCATCCCGCTTCTGGATCGTGAGGACACGCTTGTGATGGTTGACCTTGGTGACGGTGATGGTCTGCTCACCCTGGAGATCCTCGGCGTTGACGTGGACGCCCACGGGGGCGCTGTCGCAGTCAAAGCCAGCGGGAGCGGACACCTCCCGGAATTCATAGTGGCCCTCCACCACGTTGCTCACGGTAATGGTACCGTCCGCCTTGGTTTCCTCGGTGCCGATGATCTGCCCGTCCCGCAGGATGACAAAAACAGCGCCAGCCAGGGGGCTGCCGCTCTCGTCTACCTTCTTCAGTTCAATCTTGACCTTGGCGCTATTCTCAAAAATCAGGGACACATCGTGCTTACCGTCCCAAACGAAGGGCTGCTTCACCTTGGCGGGGTCGGAGTTGAGGATGTAGCCCTTGGGAGGGGTGATCTCCTCGGCGATGTAGCTCCCCTTCGGCAGCTTGGAAAAATCAAGGGCCTCTTTGGGGATGTACCCGCCCTCGCCGGTGGTGTACTCGCCCACAAAACCAGTGCCCGGGTCGTCATCCAGCTTGATGCTGGAGATCCTGATAACTGCCCCTGCAATGCCCACCGAGGGGTCATCCGCGTCTACCTTGCGAATCGTACCCTCGCCGGAGATCTCCTCCTCATTGTAAAAAATAATGGTGCTGTCCGCCGCGTTCCCAGGCATGACGGTAACAATCTGGGACTCCGTGAGCATTTTGTAGCCTTCCGGCACAGCCGTCTCCGTGATCCTGTACTGGCCCGCCGTGAGGTGGTCCGCCTCCGAGGTCAGGGTAAAGGTGCCGTCCTCCCCGGTGGTCCTGGTCACGGAAAACAGGGCGGGCGCGGCCACGTTTTCCACCTTGAAGGTGACGCCGGGAATAGGCTTGTCCGTGCCCGCCTCCAGCTTCTTCACCGTCAGCTTCACCGGCTCCTCCTTGCGGGTGCTGGGCACGGCGATCAAGAGCCGCTGCATATGGGCGCCCTCCTGCCCGGTGAGCTTCCAGGGCTGGCTTCTGTCCCACTCGTACTGCCACAGGTGGTAGGTGGGGAAATATTCGGGATGCTCCGTCACCAGCCGGACTCCGGCGGAGATGTAATCATAGGCGGAATTGCCGGTGATGCCGCCGTCACTGCTGTCGATGATGGTGTAAATGTCTGCCTTGCTCCAGTCCTTGATCCACGGGCTGGAATTCCAGACGGAATCGAACATCTTGAACGCGGCCAGCATCTCCTTGGACGCCTGCTTGACAAAGCCCTCCTTGTCTGTGGTGTAGTCGATGAGCACGCCGTGTTCATAGCACCAGGTCAGGGCCTGGGCTACCACGAACCAGGCGTCAGACCACAGCGGCCCCCAGGTTTCCAGGCCCGCCGCCTTACCCGCGTCAGTGAACTCGCCGTAGGTGCAGGAGTAGACATAGGTGAGCATGAGCTTCAGGGACGGGTGGGTGACCTCCCGCTGGAAATTCCACCGCTGCCCGTTGGCGCGGCCCCCCAGGGTGCCCTCCTGATAGGCGCACAGGGCACGGGCGGCGCCAAAGCCGGGGACGTTCACCTGCTCGTCGAACACGTAGGGCGTCCCATACGAATTGACGGTGGGGTTGGCGGCTTTGTAGCGCACAGGCTTGCCGCCGGAGTACATATAGTCACAGCTTTTCTGGGTGATGGTCTTGGGTGCGGTGGACAGCCCCGCGGCGAACGCCGACAGGGGCAGCACGCCCATGACGCACACCAGCGCCAAAAATAAAGACATGACGCGCTTAAAAAGATTGTGTTTCAAAACAAAATCCTCCTTAGAAATGATGGAGGCCGGGTCAAGTGACCCGGCCCTGCCTGTATTTTTTGGGACTTATTTTGGATATCTCGTGTAGCAGCCGTAGCCGGACTGCCCCTCCAGCCAGTCCCGGAAGTACTGCCCGCCCCAGCGGGCCTTGTTGTTGGTGCCGCTCTCGGTGGTGAGGATGTACTCGTCGGTCTTGTCCAGAACCACCACCACGTGGCCGCCGTAGGCGTTGTCGTACTCGATCAGGTCACCCGCCCGGATGTCCTCCCAGCGGGGGCTGCCCGCATAGCGCCAGGGGAGATCGCCGAAGGCGGCGTCCGAGCACAGGGTGGCCCACCCAGCGCAGTTGGTGGGGGCTATGCCGTAGGGCCCGTTGCTGGTGGAGCGATAGAAGGGGCCGTACCAGGTTCCCGCGGGATACTTGTCCAGCAGTCCCCACAGGGTGGCTTTGACCGATTCCTCCGTAACGCCGGAGGGGGCGGGCGTGGACGGTGCAGGGGGCTTCACCTCCTCGGTGTAGGGTGAATTTGGGTCGATGTGGACGCTGTTGGCGGCGGCGTCGTAGGTCACGCCGAAGTCCATCGCCTTGCCGATGTCCCGCAGCCGCACATAGTTATTTCCGCCGATGCTGTAGGCGGTCATGGACACCCGCTGGCCGTCCACGTAGATGGGCTGGGTGCTCAAGGTGGCGGTGAGGGTCGTGGCTGCTTGGGCCGCTGGGCCGCTCAGGGCAAGGCCCGCCAGGATACCGATCCCCGTGAAAATCACTTCTTTTTTTCTGCTCATAACGCAGTCTCCTTTCGGTTTTTGGTAAGCAACACAATACCGAAGAACCGTCCGGAAGTCGAGACGGCATTACGGAGAAAAAGAGGGGCAAAAACGAAGCATATTACACAGCTTAGATCTGCACGGCGGTGACACACCAGCGGTAGGCGGGCTGGTTTTCCACGCAGGTGTAAAGCGTCACCATATTGACGCTGGCGGGGGCAAGGCCGCTGGTGTCGTTGACGGACACCTTATTAACTCCGGTGACGGCGTAGGTACGGGTGCCCAGCCTGGTGGTGAGGGTGACCATGTCCCCGGCCCGCAGGGTGTGGATCTTGCCGAAATCGTTGCGAACCCCCCGGTTGTGGCCCGCCACGGGCACGTTGCCGTCCCAAATGCTGGTGCCCTCGAAGTGGCCAGCGCCCTTCAGCAGAGGTGCGCTTCCAGTGCCCTCATAGATGCCGACCGTCAGACCAATGGAGGGGATCTTCAGCGTCCCCAGGCTGCCGTTGGCGTAATACAGGTCACTGGTGACCTGAGTGAAACCCACAGTGGACGTACTGCCCGTCCCGGTGCCGGGGCCGATGGTGGGCGGGGCGGCGGGGTCGGAACCGTCCACCGTCCCAGGGCCGGGATTTTCGGGGATATAGGGGTCGCCGCTCCCCGGCAGATAGCTGGTGGGAGTGCCAAAACCGGGCGGGATCAGGGCTTCGTCCTTGGACTGATCCTCGTTGGGCTGCGCCCCACCGCCCGGGGTGACCACCGGTTCGAAGGAGGTGGGATCGCCGTAATTGGGGTCGCCGGGGCCGTCGAAGCTGTACGCCATCGCGTGGGCGGGCAGGGCCATGGCGCACATGACGCTCAGGCACAGCATGGTGGAGATCAGTATTTTCAGTTTCTTCATTAGCATCACTTTTCCTTTCCGTTATAGTGTGAAATGATCAGTCATTTCAGGTTCAGCGGCGCAGACATTTTTGTATTCCGGATACTGTTGCAGGCCGCGCAGGATAGCCTTCCGGTTTTCCTCCGTGTCCAGATAAACGCCGTCCGGGACGTCCTCCATCCCATGGACCAACGGGAAGCCTGCCAATTCGGCGGCGTGGGCAGCTTCCTCGTCATCGGCGAATAAAAACAGTTCGTCATCCCGCTCCACATGGAGGGCGCCAGGGATATAAAAACCGCTGCCGTCCGCGATGGCAAAAACATAGCCGGAGCCAGGGGGTGCTGTGGGATTCACTGGTTGTCTTCCTCACTTTCATAACCGACCTCGCGGCGCTTTTTGATAAACAGGGCCACGCCGATGCCAGTCCCCGCCAAGGCCACCACCCCCAGCGGTACCAGCACATACCCCCAGTGGAACTGGATGGCCGGGGCCTGGGGCGCGTCCGGGGTTTCGGTAATTGCGGGGGTGGGGGCGGGTTCCGGCTCCACGGGGTTCAGCGGCGTGCCCTCGAACATGGCCACATACCGCACCTTGTTCAGCGCGATCCTGGACACGGTGCCGCTGTATTCGGCGGTCACGGTGTAACCCTTCACATAGTTGCTGGTGGCGGTGCCGGTGTACGTCACCACGGCAGTATAGCGGTTCGCCATATCATAGCCATCCACATTGGCGGCGTTGTCCGTCTGCCAGTTGATGGTGGACAGCTCCAGCGTCCGCCCGCCGTCCTCGATGGTCTTGGGGATGAAGGACGTGTCCTGGCCAGCCAGGTTGGGGTAGCTGCGGGTGGCGGACACCTGTTTCGTGGAGCTGCCATAACCCGCAATTTCCACGTTGATGCTGTCCAGTTTCAGGCTCAGAGTGCCGCTGAGTCCGTCCTCAGTGGTGAACTCCTTCTCAGCCGGGAGCAGAGACAGCACCGTCTCCATATCTTTGGACTTGCTGTTCAGGGTGACGTTTTCGGTGTGGAACCGCTCCTCCTGCTCGGGGGCTTCCTGCTTGAGCAGGTCGGTGAGGGTGTAGTGGAAGCCCTCCTGTTCGAAGTCGGAGCGGGGGATGCCAGCGGGATCTTCGCCGGGACCCAGCTCGTACACCTTGCGGATCTGGGCGCCGTCCTCGCTGCGGGTGACAGAACTCGGATAACAGACGGCGGGCGGCGAAGCCGCCAGCACCGAGGGCGCCAGTGAGGCACTGAGGGCCAGCGCCAGCAGGCAGGGGATGATCTTACGTTTCATTTAGGATTCCTCCAATCAATTTATTTTGGTCAAGCCGCTCTTGGGAGCGGCGGGCCAACAGGTGAAATTCCCAGGGCGTAACCTGGAGGGAACGGTAATTCCCCCGCTTGTCCACGCCGAAGGCGCTGATGTGCACCACCAGGGGATAAGAAAAAGCAGAGCCATTTTCATAGCGCCGCTTGAATTCGGAAGGTGATAAGCGCCCCACGCCCGCCACATAGATCCACTGCGCGGCGGTGCTGAAATCGCCGGGGACGTCGGGCCAGAGAAACCTGTCCCGCAGCTTCCGGGGCAGGGAGTCCCGATCCGGCGCGGGCAGCAGGCAGCGCCGGTACAGGCAGTACCGGACGTGGAGCCGGGAGATCAGCTCCTGGGCAATGGGCATGATCTGGGGGTCGGACTTCCACACGGGAAAGTCCAGGAACCGCAGCACCATCACGTCCTCACCCTCGGTATCGTTGGGAAACAGGGGGAGGCACTGGATCAAATCGATGGCCTGCACCCCGTGCTGGACGCCCAGGGCCTTCCGATTTTCGGCGGGCAGGGCTTTGTACGCTGCCACGGCCTCCGAAAGCCGATGGAAGTGGGCGATGTTCAGCCGTTCCCGCCACAAATTGTCCACCACATAGAATTGGAGCATGATTGTCACCCCATTTCCATGCCGCCCTGGTCGGGGCCGTCCGGCTGCTCCTGGACTGGGCCCCGTAGCTCGGACAGCTTCTCCGCCGCCCAGTCCGGCAGGTACTGCTCGTCCAGCGCGCCGATAAAATCGGAGCGGCTCCACCGGGCCTTTTCGCCATCCCCTAAGCAGGTGGCGAACACCGCCTGCCCACGGGCGGTGGGAGAGCAGCCGAACCCGCTTTCCCCGTACCAGACCTGGTTCTGGGGGGACAAGCACTCCTCCTTCAGCCTGTCCGGGCGGAGGATGAGCACTCTGCCGGTGTAGTCCAAATC
>CATJRT010000242.1 GCA_949742895.1 uncultured Eubacteriales bacterium
GAACGCCTGCTGGCGATGGGACCGGAACAGGCGTTGAATTTTCACAGCATTATGCACGGATACATGGACTTGGCGGATAAATATGGCCTGTGGAACGCAGCGACCCTTATCCACGAGGACGGCTGTTACAGCGATGGATTTGAGGATTTCCGTGCATGGCTCATCTTCCAGGGCAAGGAGACCTATCTGGCAGCCTTAAAGGACCCGGACTCTCTGGCGGATATACCTGCCTGTGTAGAGGATGACTGCCGGTTTGCGGATCTTCCCTATGTCGGCAGCACAGTATACGCACGGCTGACAGATCGCATGGCGTTCGATGACATTCGTCCGGCTGACCAGCAGCACATGGCAGCGAAGCTAAAAAAGGGCATCGTGTACGGCGCAGGAATTGAATACCCCCATGAGTGGTCTGAGATGGCAGCTTATCTTCCCCGTTTGACCGCCCAGCACCTGACCCCGGAGGAATTGCGGGCCTGCATCTGCCGGGGGCACCTGTGGAACCATGACGATCCTGCCATCCAAAAGGCACGGGTAGCGGCTCCCCCAAAGAAGAAAACACGAGCTATCAAAAAGAAAGGTGGTGACGCCAGATGAACGGCAGTATCACCGAGATCAACA
Organism: uncultured Eubacteriales bacterium; assembly: GCA_949742895.1. The sequence goes on from CATJRT010000242.1 coordinate 619, forward strand.
AGGACACCTTCTGGGCGCTGATTGCCCAGGCAAAGAAACAGTGCGGTCAGGACATGGACGCCTCCACGCAATGGCTGACAGACCGGCTGGTGGAGCTGGGGCCGGATCAAGCCCTGAATTTTGACAATATCGTTCACGGCTATCGGGATCTGGCCTACAAGTACGGCCTATGGAGTGCGGCCTCCATCCTGTGCGGCGGCTGTAGCGATGACGGCTTCATCGACTTCCGTGGCTGGCTGATCGCCCAAGGCCGGGAGGTGTACATGGCGGCGCTGAAGGACCCGGACTCCCTGGCGGATGTCCCCGTTTATGGGGGCTGCTGCTTTGAATCCCTGAGCTATGTGGGTGACTATGCCTACGAAAAACTGACCGGGCGTGACAGTTATAACAGCTTTGAGCGTAAAGTTTACCGGGCCTTGGTGGCCGAGCTGAAAAAAGACATCGTCTATGGTGAGGGCATCGACTATCCCTATACCATGAGAGAGACTGTGGCCTACCTCCCAAAATTGTGCGCCAAGTGCATGACGCCGGAGGAAGTGGCCCACTGTGTGAAAGGAAATGTTGATACCTGGAATATCACCAGTCCGGATATCCAGGAGGCCCGCGCCACCGCTCAGAAAAGCAAAAAGATCAAGAAGGATCGGGGTGATTCCAGATGAGCGAGACCATCACCATCGGGGTGGATCACGGCTACTACGCTATGAAAACAACGCATTTCTCCTTCCCCACCGGGCTGGTGGAGTACGAACATGAACCGTATACGCAGAAAGACGTACTGGAGTACGGCGGCAAATTCTATGTGGTGGGCAGCGGCCGCCAGCCGCTCCAGAAGGACAAAACCGCCACGGAGGACTACTACCTGCTGACCCTCGCCGCCATCGCCAAGGAATTGGTCTATCGGGGAGCCACCACCGCCACCGCTGTCCATCTGGCGGCTGGTCTGCCCCTTACCAGCTTCGGGCGGGACAAGAAGAAGTTTCGCTCCTACCTGCTCCGAGACGGACAGCCGGTGTCCTTCCGCTATGAGGGCGTCGCCTACAACGTCACCATCGTGGAGGTGTCCCTGTTCCCCCAGGGCTATGCCGCCGTCCTCACCCAACGGGAACTGCTGGATGAGCCGTCTGTCATCGTGGCGGACATCGGGGGCTGGACGGTGGACCTGATGCGGCTGGATAACCGTATTCCCAACGACGCCACCTGCCGCAGCTTGGAGCTGGGCATGATCCGCTGTCTGGACGAGATTGCCGAGCAGATCCGCCGAAGTCTGGGCCTGTCTATGACGGCGGCGCAGATCGAGAGCGTCCTCCGGGGCGAGGGGAGCAGTGTGAGCGAACAGGCCAGGGAGATCATCCACCGGGAGGCCGGGGCCTATGTCCGCCGTCTGCTGTCTGCCATCATGGAGAGCGGCCTGGACATCCGGGCCATGCCCACCGTCTTCCTGGGCGGTGGAGCGGCGCTGATGAAACGGCACGTTTCGGCTACAGACGGCCTGTGCCGGCCTCTGATTCTGGATGATGTATGTCTCAACGCCAAGGGCTATGAACGGCTTGTTGGGCAAATGTTGGAGCGTGCTGCCCGTGGGTGAGATACGGAGGGTAAATCTCTCGCTGAACCTGTCTGTTCCCCACCAACGAGAGACGTGGAGGATACTCCGGGCTGTCCCCGCCAGACAGCGAACCAACGCTGTGTGCCGGATGATCTGTCAGGCTGGGGAACAGGAAAAACTGCTGGAGGCCATCCGCGCTCTGCTCCGGGAGGAGCTGGGCCGGGTGGCCTTTGTCCCTGAAACAGAAAAAACCAAGCAGCCGCAGGCTGGGGACGTGGATGACAGCGTCCTCAGCTTTCTGCGGTCGCTGCAAGATGATATGGATCAACCGTGAATAAATATTTTATATGGGGATTTCCTGGTATCGGAAAATCCACTGTAAATTCACCATTACGGATTGTAGATGCAGATTGTAAACGGTTTAAATTTATAACTCCAGAGGATACTTCCGGTACACTGCATTCGCAGCAAAACACTGCGTTTACCCAGCGGAACCTTGCCTATCCCAATAACTATTGGGAGTATATTTATTCTGTTGAAGCGGATGTAGTTTTCCTCAACTGCCACATCAATCTGCTGGAAAACCTGGACAAAGAAAAACTCCTGCTGGTCTACCCGTCCGCAACGCTGAAAGAAGAATATCTGCGGCGATATGCGCTGCGGGGCGACAACAGTACCTACATCCACTATATGGAGACAGCCTTTGATGAGATCATAGCGACCATCCAAAACAGCCCATACAGAAAATTTGAGATATCCGGGCCAAACATTTATCTGCATAATATCATAGAAAAGGGGACGATTATGGAGCAATTTATTACGAAAAAGGAATTGTCGGTACTTCTTAGTGAGTGCGTACAGACGGGCGTCTATATCCCGGAAGGTACCGCTGTCGGGAAAACATCGGATGAACTCGCGCAGATGTTGTTTGACGGAAGCCTTTCGCTGGACGTCGCCAAGCTGAAAAACGATCTGGTGGACAAAAGGGCGGCGCTGGAACAGGAACGGATACTGCACGAACGCAGAGGCGGCCTGAGCCATGAGGAACTGAGCAGCAAGATCATGGAGGGGATTGTGAATGGCGCACTGAGTATATGGCACACTGAGGTCGCGCCCTATTCGATGGGCTATGAAGTGACCTTCCGCCCTGCCGAAAACAGGGTCACATAC
>CATJRT010000243.1 GCA_949742895.1 uncultured Eubacteriales bacterium
AGGGGTTGCCATACATATGAACCACGTCCTTATCATCAAATCAGCGGACCGGGGGACGCTGGGCGGGACGTGTACCGCCCGTCCCCTGGCCGCTGAGATAAGTATAACAAAACGCAGGCCCCCTTGTGGGAAGCCTGCGGGAAGTCTATGTGTATTTTGCGTATAACTTTTGGGCTATTTCCGCCATCTTTGAAATTGATTTTTTGAGATGGACATACACTGTTCGCCGGCTCCATCCCAGCTCTGCGGCAATATCATCCTGCGGTATCTGCCTGATAATATATTCCTGCACCAGCCGCATGTCCTGCTCCCCCAGATTGGCCTGCTTTATGACGTCAAACAGAACAAACAGCGGAAGATGCTCCAGCTCCGGCGGCAGTTTAACCCTCGCATTTGACATCGACACGTCTCTCCGTCAGATTATTTTCCGGCTCTGAGAATCATGGCCGCCACCTCCACCCTGGTGGCCGGGGACTGGGGGCGGCTCAGGTCGGCGGTGATCCCGGCGCTATGCGCCTGGTCCCACTCGCCGGTCTTTTCGGCCCACGCCGGCGCGGGGAGCGCGGCGCGCTCCTTCTCATAGCGGTCCATGTACTCCTTCCACTGCTCATATGTCACGACTTCATTTTCTCCTTTCATCGTCCGGGCCACATCGGTCCGAAAATCGTCCATTGTCTTGCCCATCTTGGGGAACCAGTGGAGCACGTCCCCATGGTTAGAGCCCAGCCCAAGACGGTAGCTGTCCTGATGGCAGAGGATTACCGGCACCCTGACGCCCTTATAGGCCACCGTCCCCAGCGGGTCCAGCTTATAGATGGTGCACAGATAGGCTGTCAGCTCCACCGCTTCCCGGTAAACGGCCTGGAAGTATTCCGGGTCCTTTAAGCTGTCCTCGCAAATCTCAAACTGTATCCAGCCGTTATTGCAGGAGCCCTTTTTTCCGGCGTCACAGCCCCAAGCCTTTTTATTCCACTCGCCCGCCTGGACGCAGGACACATCGCCGCTAGTCAGCTTTCCGATCCATGCGTGGACGCCGGCTTTTCTTACGATATGGTTCCAATCGTTGCCGTTCCAGTTTTTGCCCAGCAGCTTCAGCAGCTGCTCCCGGTCCGGGGCGTTGTCGTCCGGCTGGACATACCGGCTGATGTACGGGTTATTCGCTCCTGTGGAGTGGATCAGAACCCCCCGGATTGGCACCGTCCCCGCGCCCTTATACCATGTGGACTGCCGCATAAAGCACTTGATGGGCGGGTTATCTGAGGTATATTTCATGCCCTCATCTCCAATTCCTGGTGAAGCTTCAGCACAGCGGCCTCGATGGCGTTTTCAATCTCCTCGCAGCTCACGTCGTAGCCCTTCTGCGCCAGAAAGTCCAGCACATATTTTTTCCGCTCCTCGCCTTTCAGCTCATAGTGTAGCTGCTGGGCGGCCATGACGGCGATCTCCACCCATTTCAGCAGCTCTTCCCGGTCCTTGGCGGAGGTATTCCGCTTGATCCAGGGGATGACGAAGGCGGTGACGAGAGCGGCCACCAAGGCAATAAAAGCGTTGATTACAGGGGTCAGGTCAGTCATTTGAACCATCCTTTCTTATTGCCTATTGACAAAATCGTCTGTTTTTGTCAATAGGTCTTTGTTTTTAGGCTTGCTTTTTTCATTCAGCACGGTTTTCAGGCACATCAGCAGCAGCTCCCCGCCGAAGAACGCGAGAATCACGCCCAGCAGTCCGGCGGGGTCGTGGCCGGTGCGGGAGAGAATGCGCAGGGCGTAGAGGGAAAACGCCGTCCCGCAGGCCACGCACCACAGGACCATGAGCTTGGCGAACAGGTGGTTGATGCCCCGGAGCTTGTCCAGCAATCTTTTCATAGGCCCATCCTCGCCAGGAACCAGGCAATCACGGCGGCGCAGACCGCCCAGATGGCTTTCTCCACCATGCTCTCCCACCGTTTTCCAGGCTTGTCCGCCATTGTTTTCACGGTCGCACTGATTTCATCCAGTTTCTTGCTGATGGTCTTGTAGTGGGCATCCTGCACGGCATTGTCCCTATCCACCTTGTGCATCTGCTCGAAAATCTCCCGGTGGGTCTTGCCGTGCTGCTCGTTGGCCCGTTCCAGGGCCTCGATCCGTGCGCTCATGGGGCAGTCGCGGGGGTTGTCGGTGCATTTTTCAGGCATTGGTATCACTCCTTATCAAAATAGCTCATCTGGGTTGCGCTGGCGGGCAGCTCAATGGTCGCCGGGTCGGTGGTTTTGGTGTACTCAATGATTACTGTGGCAGTACATTCATCAAAGGCAGGGCCGCAGTTGACTAGAACATCCCCATTTATTGTAAATGTTCTGAACCAAGTTGAGTTGCTTTCCTGAAAACTTGTTCCAAAATAGTGATAAATAGACCCAATCGGAATTAATTCGGTGTCCAGGCGAAGAACGGTATCAATCCCAGAATTCTCACCAGTCACAGAAATGAGGTTTCCTGCATTTGAAGCCAAAACGCCGGAGACCACCCTCTGGTAAATCGGCTTCCCATCAATCCAGGTCCCGATCCGCCGCTCCTCGGTGGAGTAGGCCTCGCCGCTGTAGCTACCCCCGCCCCCCGGCAGCTCCACAGAAGACAGCACATCGTCTCCAGATTTCAGGCTCAGCGTCTGCCCGTCCAGGGCGAGTTCGTCTCCTTTTAGGGCCAGTTCATCATTCAGGCCATCGAAGGTGACGTTTGTAAATGCGGCATAGGCGGCCTTCTTCACGCCGTACGCTATCGCCACGAATTTTCCGTTTCCGTAAGTGACGCTGTACCAGACTCCATCGAATGGCATAGCCGCTTCTGTCCAGGTTACTCCATCTGTAGAGTAGGCAGCTTTGCTACTGTCCGCTGTCGCCGCAAACTTTCCATTGCCATGAACCACACTGCGAAAGTCTGCGGCAAAGGGCAGCTTCACCGCCGTCCAAGTGACGCCGTCTAAACTGTAAGCGGCGTTTCCGCCAAATCCAACTGCCACAAACTTCCCGTTGCCATGGGTTACGCACTGCCAGTATGTAACAATAGGCAAAGTGGTCTCTATCCAGGCTATTCCGTCTGTAGAGTAAGCAGCTTTTTTGTCCCCCGACACCACTGCGACAAATATGCCGTTGCCGTAGGCGACGCTGCGCCACTTCGCAGAAAAGGGCAGCGTCGTCTCCGTCCAGGTTGCTCCATCTGTAGAGTAGGCGGCTCTATTGGTGTCGTACGCTACCGCAACAAACTTCCCGGCCCCGTAGGTTACGCTCTCCCAGTTTCCGGAAAAGGGTAGGGTCGTCTCTATCCAATTTTTTCCGTCGGTAGAGTAGGCGGCTTTGCTGCCGCCATATGCCACCGCAACAAACTTCCCGGCCCCGTAGGTCACGCTCTCCCAGTTTCCGGAAAAGGGCAGGGTCGCCTCTGTCCAATTTTTGCCGTCAGTAGAGTAGGCCGCTTTGCTGCTGCTGTTGCTCGTTATCGCAACGAATTTACCGTCCCCGTAGACCACGCCGCGCCAGTATTCCGAAAATGGCAAAGCTGTCTCCGTCCACGCTGGAAATTCCTCTGCGGAGATGACATTCCCCTCAATTTTTATCCCAGGTCCGGCGATGAGGGCGTCCTGTTTGCCCAGCAGGGCTGTTTTTATCTTCCCCCACAGATGGGCCAGCCCGGCATTATCTAAGTACCCCATTCCATCACCCCTCGCTGGTGATGGCATCGATCTCCGCATTGGTGATAGCCTCGATCTGGAACTCCTGGCCCAGGGCGTCCCAGTCCTCGCCGGTCCATGCGTAGTTCATCCCGGTGGCGGAGACGTTCCACACATCGCCCACGACGTTCCCAGTGGTGGGAAGGGACGCATAGTTGGACACAGTGCCCTTGAAGCGGTACAGGCTGGCCAGGTCGCTTTTCAGGGCTAGGTCGGGTTTGTTCTGCACATTGGACCAATCCACGCTGTCCGCCGTGCCGCCGCCTGTGGCGGACAGGACGCCCTGATTGACCGCCAGCCCGGCCCCCACCTTCACGCCGCCCAGAACGTCGGCAGAAGCGGCGGGCAGGGTGTAATTCTCCAGCCCCTCCAGCTTGCTCTTCTCGGCGGTGGTGAAGTCGTTGGTGGACAGGCCCTTGCCCTCCACCTTGTCCACCTTGCCGCCCACCAGGGTCTTGATTTTGCCCCACAGGTACAGCAGGCCGTTTTCATCCAGGAATTTACTCATTTCAGCATCTCCTCCAGTTCAGTATTTGTGAGAGCCTCCACAGGCTCAGGGATACGGTCCAGCTCCTTTTTCAGCCCGGAGATGGAGGCAATGGGGTGCTGCTCCGCAGCGTCCCGGTGGCTGAGCCTTCGGTGGTCGGTGGTGCCGCCCTCCCCTCCGCCGCCCTCAATGGGCACCGAAGACAACAGCCTGTCCCCGGAGTATAGCCCAAGCTCCCCGCTGTAGGTATAGCCCAGGCTGTCGCCTTTGCTGTCCAGGGCTTCCTGCCAGCCCTCGGGGGGCGGGGTAGGCCCTGGGGCCTCGCCGGTGACCGCCCCCTCAGAGATCAGCCCCAGGTTGGCCCATACGGTGGGCAGGACGACGGTTTCCCCCGACCTGCCGAACACCCCCGCCATGAGGTAGTAACCAGGCTCGGAAAGCACATCAGCGGGCACTGTACACGCCCCGCCGGACAGGGCCACAAC
>CATJRT010000244.1 GCA_949742895.1 uncultured Eubacteriales bacterium
CGATTTTTTGAAAGGGTGCATAATATGAGAACCCCCGTTTTTACCGGCTCCTGCCCCGCCCTGGTCACCCCCTTTGACGAACATAATGCCATCAACTACGACGCCTTCGGCCAGCTCATCGACGCCCAGATCGAGGCCGGGGTGGACGCAGTGTGTGTGTGCGGCACCACCGGCGAGTCCGCCACCATGTCCATCCGGGAGCACATTGCCGCCGTGGAGTTCTGCGTCAAGCGGGTGGACCACCGGGTCAAAGTCATTGCCGGCACCGGCAGCAACGACACCTCCGCCGCCGTCTACCTCACCCAGCACGCCCAGGACTCCGGTGCAGACGCCGCCCTGCTGGTCACCCCCTACTACAACAAGGCCAGCCAGACTGGACTCATCAAGCACTATGAATACATCGCCGAGCGTACCGAGCTGCCCATCATCCTCTACAACGTCCCAGGCCGCACTGGTGTATCCTTCACCGCCGAGACCTACCGGGTGCTCTCTCAAAATCCCAAAATCAACGGCGTAAAGGAGGCCAGCGGCAACTTCTCCCTGCTGGCCCACACCCGGTCTTTGTGCGGCGATGACTTCTACATCTGGTCGGGCAACGACGACCAGGTGGTGCCCATGATGGCCCTGGGGGCCAGGGGAGTCATCTCCGTGGCCTCCAACATCATCCCCGAGGTGATGGTGAAGATGAGCCATCTGTGCCTGGACAACGACTTTGAAGCCGCGTCCAAGCTCCAGCTCGCCTACATGGACCTCATTGATGCGCTGTTCATCGAGGTCAACCCCATCCCTATCAAGGCTGCTATGAACCTGATGGGCATGAAGGTCGGCTCCCTTCGCCTGCCCCTGTGCGATATTTCGGAAAAAAATCTGGACGTTTTGCGCCGTTCTATGGAACGGGTGGGTTTGCTGAAATAACGGTGCTGGACCGTTCGGCATAAACAAACGCGGTGTGAATCAAAGGAGTAGTTTTTATGCAAAAGATGATTATTTCCGGCTGCTGCGGCCATATGGGCCGGGCGGTGGCCGATATCTGCCAGAGCGACCCGGATATCGAGATCGCCGCAGGCATTGATCTGCTGGCCCAGCCCATGGAGGGCTTCCCCGTGTTCGCCTCTCCTGCCGCCTGTACCGCGCAGGCAGATGCCCTCATCGACTTCTCCCACCCCTCCGCCCTGGAGTCCCTGCTGGATTTCGGCACCGCTAAAGACATTCCCCTGGTGTTGGCTACCACCGGTTACTCAGAGGAGCAGATCAGGCAGATCAGACAGGCGGCCCAACGCATCCCCATCTTCCGCTCTGCCAATATGTCCCTGGGTGTCAACGTACTGCTGGATCTGGTGCGCCGGGCGGCGGCCCTGCTGGGGACAGATTTTGACATGGAGATCGAGGAGCGCCACCACCGCCGCAAACTGGACGCCCCCAGCGGCACCGCCCTGATGCTGGCGGACGCGGCAGCTTCCGCTCTGCCCTATGACCCGCAGTACGTCTATGACCGGCACAGCGTCCGCAAGCCACGGGACCGGCAGGAGATTGGCATCTCCTCCCTGCGGGGCGGCTCCATCGTGGGCGACCATACGGTGGTGTTCGCAGGCCGGGACGAGGTGATCGAGGTGAGTCACCACGCTGCCAGCCGGGAGGTGTTCGCCTCCGGCGCGGTCCGGGCAGCCAAGTTCCTGGCCGAGGTGGACAGACCGGGACTGTACGATATGTCCCACCTGATTGCCCGTTCCTGAGGAGGTTCCGAAGATGCCCTATATTTCAGTGGAGTGTGGCGCTTTGTCAAATGGACAGAAGGTGGAGCTGATTCAGCGTCTCACACAGACCGCCTCCGAAGTTATGCACGTTCCCCAGGAGTTTTTCACCGTTACCATCAAAGAGCTGCCCGATTTCAATTTTGGAATCGGGGGCAAGACCATCGACAAGTTGAAGGCTGAATACATTCAAATACATCAAACACACTGAAAAGCAGACATGGCAACAGGGCTGTTCCCCGGTGGGGACAGCCCTGTTATCATCCTATTATAAACCTCTTGCCTTTTTCACCCGCAGGCGGTTCACCGCCCGTGCCAGAGACGCTTGGGCGATCTGGTATTCCTGCCGGCTCCTCTTCTGGAGAATGGCCTCTCTGGCTTGATCCGCCTCACGGCGGGCGCGAGCAGCGTCGATCTCCTCAGGGCGCTCAGCGGAGTCCACCAGCACCAGTACGTCGTTGTGCTCCACCTTCACCATGCCGGGGGAGATGGCGGCATACTGCACTGGCTGTCCCGGCGGCTGCCAGCGCAGGGTACCCGGCTGGACAGCGGCGATCATGGCGCTGTGGTGGGCCAGGATACCCCGCTCCCCGTCGCTGGTGGGAATGGTCAGGCTCTCGCAGGGGCCTTCATAAAAGGTGCGGTCCGCCGCCAGGATGTGAACCTGAAAGGTGTCCATTCCGCCTCCCCCGCCTCGATTTTCCTCGCCTTTTCCACCACGTCCCGCCAAGTGCCCACGTTGTAGAAGGCAGCCTCCGGATACTGGTCCAGCTCACCGTCCACCAGCTTTTCAAAGCTCTCCAGCGTGTCCCGCAGGGGCACATACACACCGGGAATGCCGGTGAACTTCTCCGCCACATGGGTGGGCTGAGCCAGGAAACGCTGAATACGGCGGGCACGGGCCACAGTCTTACGATCGTCCTCGCTCAGCTCGTCCATGCCCAGGATGGCGATGATATCCTGAAGTTCCCGGTACTTTTGTAAAATTTCCTGCACCCTCCGGGCAATGCGGTAGTGCCGCTCACCCACGATATCGGCCTCCAGGATGCGGGAGGAGGACTCCAGCGGGTCCACCGCCGGGTAAATGCCCTGCTCGGAGATGCGGCGGCTGAGCACCGTGGTCGCATCCAGGTGGGCGAAGGTGGTGGCGGTGGCCGGGTCGGTGAGGTCGTCCGCCGGAACGTATACCGCCTGGACAGAGGTGACGGATCCCGCCTTGGTGGAGGCGATGCGCTCCTGCAACTCGCCCATCTCGTTGGCCAGGGTGGGCTGATAGCCCACGGCGGATGGCATACGGCCCAGCAGAGTGGACACCTCGCTGCCCGCCTGGACGAAACGGAAGATGTTGTCGATAAACAGCAGCACATCCTTGTGCTCCTTGTCCCGGAAGTGCTCCGCCATGGTCAGCCCCGACAGGGCCACCCGCATGCGCAC
>CATJRT010000245.1 GCA_949742895.1 uncultured Eubacteriales bacterium
ACTACGTCAGCGCGATCCTGGTGGACGGCCGGGGCAAGCGCAGCCCCCTGAAGGTGGCGGCGTTTACCACTCCGGACGACACCAAGCCTGATTTTAATAAGAAGGACAGCGAGCCGAACACCGAGGGAAAGCACGCTTACATGAGCAAGATCACCACCGAGATAGCTCAGGCTACCGTCATGGCCAACAAGGACTGCCTGCTGTACTGGGCGCTACTGCCCGACGGGGCCAAGGCCCCCACCCCCCAGGAGTTCAAAACCGGCTCCCTGGGTGGAAACTATGGCTCCGGCTCCTTGAGCATGGTGAAGAACGCGGAGATCTCCATTACTGTCAACCGGCGGAAGCTCCAGGAAAAGACCCCCTATGTCCTGTTCCTGTGGCTTACCGACCACAACGGCGCACAGAGCATGGATAAGCCGTTGGAGATCAAGTTCAGCACTCCGGACGAGACGCCCCCCATCGTCATTGAGCCCAGCCAGGAGTACCCCTATGAGGAGAAGGGCGCCAACGTGAAGTTCTCCATGAACGAGGCCCCGTCCACCCTGTTCTGGGTAGTGGTGCCGGAGGGCGACCGGACCTTCATCTCCCCGGGAACCACTGACGCGGAGACCGCCGAGATCATGGCCGATCTGCGCACTAAGATTAAGGTAGAGGGCGGACAGGTCAGCAACGGCGTCAGCGGCAAAACCAGTGTCCAGAACGCGTATGCCGCCACCACCTTCCACATCACCGGGCTGGACACCACCAAGTTCAATACCAACAACTATACCCTGTACTACATCGGCAAGGACGCCGCCGGGAACTATTCCGACAAGGTTGGCACCCTCAAGATCCAGACCCTGGACATCACCCCGCCCAGCGTGGAGCTGAACTTCCTGGATGCGGTGGACGGCAGGCCCAGGGCCAGCAGCGGCATTGAGATTATTTTCTCCGAGACCGTCAGGGGCGGCACAGATGACGAGAACCCCACCTTCCTGGAATACTACCAGGCGGTGCGGGATGCGGGCGCTGACGCCAATCTGCTGGAGGACGCCAAAAAGAGGCTGTCCGATGAGCTGATCAAGCACATCCAGTTCTGGTATGTGGACAAGGAAAAGGGACCCCAGCTGATCACGCCCTGTCCCGACAGCAACACCGGCAGCGGCACCGACGGCGAGTGGGTGATCGACTTCCATAATGCCACCGTGGAGCAGAAGATCGACGGTCAGATGGTGATTACCCTGCCCAATACCGGGAGGCCGGAGACCAGCGCTATCCAGATGGACAGCGGCGTCACCTACTATTTCCAGCTTATTGGGGTATATGACACCGCTCCCGTGAGCCCCAACGGGGTGGAGGATGACGCGTCCGGCAACTGTAAGATCCCCAGCTTCACCACCATCTACGGACAGGTGGACATCACCCAGAACATGAACATCACCGAGATTCAGCAGCCCGGGAGTACAGCTGCTCCCGTTCCGGGTGTTGAGTACGGACTGAATGGCATCCGGCTGGATATCGTGATGGAAATGAAGCCGGACTCCACCGATAAAATGCCGCTCACTGAGGTGTGGGATCTGATTATGTGGAGTGACGAGGTGCCGGTGCGGGTGCAGCTCTACTGGCAGGAGATCGACGAGAACGGCAAGGATCTGGGCTGGATGGCACTGCCCAATGGAGGCACCACCGCGGGGAGCTTGAACATCAACACCGCCCCGGGCCGCCCCGCGGCCAGCCTGGGCAGCGACGTGAAGGGCGGCCAGCCGGCGGTGTACCAGCCCGTGAAGGAGACCCTGCAAGAGGGGCATATCTACCGCCTGGGCGTGCACTACACCATGGTGGATCTGGTGAGCGAGAGCGACCCGAAGGGGAAGCCCGACGCGTGGAACGAGGTTAAGATGCGCTTCAGCCTCATCGCCGGGGTCATTACCGAGGTGCGCAGCGTGTCCACAAACCCCTCTACTGTGTATGACTCCAAGCTGAAGGAGGGGAAATTCACCGAGATCGGCTTCGTCTTGCCGGAGGGCGAGGAGAAGATTCTCACCGGTGTGGCCCCTTTCCAGAACACCAAGGTGCCCTCCTTCCAAGGAACCTATCCCATGTTCGAAACCAGCTCCGGCTCCATTGAGATGAGTGTGCTGCTGACCAACCCGGGAAGGGTGAATGTGGCGGTGGCGGAGCCTGGGAAGATCCCCCTGACCCTGAAGAACGACACCGTGATCAACAAGGACAACGACGGCAGGAATTTGAATCTTACCCAACTGGAGGAGCTGTATGCCAAAGGTATCCGCAGCTATCTTCCTGAGGACGGCGCGGACCGGAGCAAGAACGCGAAGTATATCTCGTATATGCCCTATACGGCTCCGGGCTCGGCCACAGTGACGAACCCTGCCGAAAACTACAAGGCTCCGGAGAATGTGCTGATCTCCCAGGCGGAGTACTATTTCAAGGACAACCCCGACATCCACCTGCCCGATGGAAAAATCGAGTTTACCAACTTCGAGGTGACAGGGACGATCCAGGGGCTGAAGGCGGACACGGTGTATTATGTGTTCGTGGTGCTCCAGGGCATGGGGGACGCGGGCGACACGGTGGAGGTCTACCGGGTCAAGACCGAGGTGGCCAAGCCGCCGGTGGTGGAAATCACCAACTCCCGCACTGCGGCCACCATGAAGACGCCAAAGGAGGATGGCACGGAGATCTACTATGCCGTGGCGAACCTGAACAGCCTGCCCAGCACCATGAATAAGGAATATAGTTGGGGCGGAACGACGTATAAGGTTTGGGAGGCTATGATGCACCGGACAAGCGATGGGCACACGGTATTTGATACCTATGTGGATGACGTAGAAGCGAACCTGCGGGATGAGGTTTACCGCTGGATCTGCAAGGCCGATACCCAGTCCATGGATAAGGGCCCCCTGATGCGGTACGGGCCGTTTAACGGGCCGGAGAAGAATCAGGACTTTACAGAGGACATGAACTCGGAAACGGCGGAGTATGTGGTGTTCGCCACGGCGCGGAACAAGGGCGCGGAGGACACTGCCTCGTCCTACGGCTTCGCCGCGGCCCGGAACCTGTTCTACCCCAACGTGAACCTTCCGGAGTTTGTGGGTGAGGAAACCAAGGGATACCCCGGAGCGGTACTGATCCGGCTGAATCCCAGCAAGGTCTATACATTTACTGACCAGAATACAAATTTGAAAAATGATGCAACGAATCCGTGGCAAAAGAGGGATGATCTGCACACACTTCTGTTCGACGGCACGCTGTCTCTGCAATTTACCTATCCAGTGTACTATGCAGTCAGCGAGAGCGGAAGCGTTGACCTGAAAGAGGTGTGGGCAGCCACTCCGGAGTTTGTAGCGGCTGAGATAGCGAAAGATCCCGACTTGAAAGCCATCAGCATTCTGGATATCATGACAATGAGCGGCGGAACCTGGACAATTGCTAACAGCAAGAAGGGTGCGGCATCGTATTTTACACTGACATATAAGGGAATAAGCGATGGCGATAACATTTTCCTGCCTGCTCCGGGAAGAATCAGCAACAACAACCCGGACATTACTGCCAGCGCGAAGCACCTGACAGTGACGCTGGACACCACACTGACCACGAAGCATTACAGCAATGATCCCGACAACATTAAGCAGCCTATGAATCAACCCGGCTTCCGCGCCACCTGGAAGTAACCACCCCGGAGCGGGCGGCCCTGCCGCCCGCTCCCCCGATAACATGAACCGCGCAAAGGAGTACCGATATTATGAAACGAAACAGTTTGCGCCGCCTGTGGGCACTGGTTCTGGCGATGGCTCTGACGCTGTCCCTGGCTCCGCCCGCATGGGCGACGGCGGGGGATCTGACCATAAACGGCCCTACGGAATTAACGTATGGACAGTCGATCGATTTGGAGGCCGCGTGGAAAGCCGGAACAGAGCCGGCGGGCACATCGGTTACTTATAAGTGGACGTGCGACTCCCAGGATGTCAATATTGCCAACAGCGAGATGAAGCAGGCGTCAGTCACCGCGCAGAAAAATGAGACGCAAAGTGTGACAATCACGCTTACGGCTACGTGGACACCTACTACTGGCGGCGCGGAACAGACAGAAACCGCTACACACACGCTGGCAATCAAGAATGATGCTGGAACCACTCCCCCGGCCACTGTGGCCGTCACCGGCGTCACCCTGAACAAGACCACCCTCACGCTGGACGAGGGCGCGTCGGAAACCCTGAGCGCCACCATCGCACCGGAAAACGCCACCAACAAGGCGGTGACCTGGAGCGTCGATGATGACAAGGTTGTTAGTGTGGAGCGCGGCAAGGTTACCGCCATCAAGAAGGGTACGGCCACCGTTACCGTCACCACCAATGACGGCGGCTTTACGGCGAGCTGCGCCGTGGAGGTTACCGTCCCAGACGTGACAGGCCTCACCTTCAACCGGAGGGGTTCCATCATCTGGGGCAAGAACGACAGCAACCCCTGGGAGCTGACCGTATTTCCAACTCCCATGGGGGCGGTGCTGCCCGACCAGATTGTGTGGAGCGTAGAAAACGCGGAGCCCGGCGGCGAAAGCGACGTCCTGTCACTGCCGGGGCAGGACAAGGACGCCGACGGCAACGTGCTGGACACCTATACCGGCAGTCCCACCGTCAGCCTCACCAGCGGAAAGCCGGGCCGGGTGAATGTAGTCGCCCGGTACAACGGCCATGAAGCCAAGCAGGAGGTCGAGGTGTCCGGCATCGTCCTGAATGCCGACAGCCTGTCCATGCAGACGGGCGAGACCAAGGCCCTGGTGGTGGAGAAGTCCTATGGCCACGCCAGAAGCGGCTTGGACGTTGACGTGTCGTGGAGCAGCTCTGACCCCAGCACAGTCACCGTGTCCAAAAACGGCGAGCTGATGGCTTGGAAGCTGGGAACGGTGGTGATCACCGCCAACAAGAACGGCTACACCGCCGAGTGCAGCGTGGAGGTGACGGAGGACGAGGACGCGGTGATCAGCGGGATCACCGCCACCGCCAGCGAACCTTTGACCTTCGACACCCTGTACCAGAGGCTCAACGAGATCAGCGTCAAAAAGACCCAGGAGGTTATCATTAAAAAGGACGAGGAAGGGAACGAGTACGAAGAAGTGGTGAAGCCCGGCTCCCCCCTGCACTACATCACCAACGTGAAGGTGCCCACCGAGCAGGGCACCCTGTACTACAATTACGATTCCGAGTCCAACACCGGCGCGG